>CAZAMZ010000006.1:0-22675 GCA_964486375.1 uncultured Synergistaceae bacterium
AGGCAACGTTCAGGCCGGAAGTTGTAACACCTATGACCCCGCCGGACTCATCGAAAAGAGGGCCGCCACTGTTCCCGGGCTGAAGCGGGACGCTTATCTGGAACATCCTGGGGTCGTCATCGAGACCAGTAACGCCGTTTATTATCCCCATATTTATCTTGGGATTTACGCCCAGGTCGGTCGCCATGGGGTAACCTATCGAGAATACGGGTTCTCCCTCCACGGCATCGTGGACATTTCCGATCATTAAAGGCCTGACGGAATGGTACGCCTGGTAATCGTTGAAATTGACTTTCAAAAGCGCAAGGTCGTTGATCTCATCTCTTGCGATAACATCGGCAGTGAAAATTTTCCTCTGGTAGGATATCCTGCCGCTTTTGAAACCCTTGACGACATGTTCGTTCGTGACAAGGATATCCTTATCAATGAAGAAAGCCGTTCCTGTCCCCGGCCGGTCCCCTTCGAGCTCATTGCTTTCAGGCCACAGTTTTTCGGCCCTGACATCGGTTTCCTTCCCAAAAAGCCCGAACGCAGGAACGGTGAATGAGAACAGCCGGCCTTTTTTCCCAAGGGGGAATGATATTTCAAAAGTTCTCAGCTCTTTGCTCATTGCATCCTTGAATATCACGATGTGCTGGCCCTGGTATCTTCCCTCGGAATTTTTCCTGACAAGGAGTTTGGTCTCACCCTTTTTTACGAATCCTGTCGAGTCAACTGTAATGCCCACAAAATCGTATTTTTTGTACCTGGGATAGTCGAAAGTATTGGGGATGATAGCTATCTCGAAGACCTGGTTGTTAAGGCTTTCCTTCCAGAGCCAGATCCCTTCGATCGGGTCACGTTCATGCCCTTCCAGGTGGTTCTCGATAGCAATTGCCCTGTTGAATGGGCTTACCAGGGCTGCGTTGCCGCAAAAAGGCAGAGCGAGACAAAAGGTTGCAGCAAGAACGATCAAGGCAGGCGTCTTAATCAATTGCTATTCTCCTTTGGGAATATAATTGCCCGGGAAAGTGCTCGATATGATCTTTTCCCACAACCCGGGATATCATGAAGAACATTATTGTCTTAAACCAATTATAGGTTCAACAAAGACCCATGTATCCAGGGCTTTCAAATTCCCTTTTTGGGCCTGATTTATTTTCGATGGCGGTTGCCTGATTATTGCCGAGGCCGGTTGTTTTATTTGTCGGTGCAGGCTCTGGCGATACCAGATCGGCATCAAGATATGCCAGGATGGCTGGGATCACGTTCCCGGGTTCGCAGTCAAATGTTTTATGCTAGTATAAGTCGCTGTAATTTAACCTGTTGTCGGAAGGAGAATGTATTTATGTTTTTCAATTGTATAACGGATATTGCGACAAGGCGGGGAGGTGCATACAGGGCACAATAATGTATATGCCTCCCAAAAGTCGACCCTAAATAACTTTTGGAGGTTTTCGAATTGAAAAATATAGACATGGGAAATTTGGGGCTCAGCCCAAGGTTTGCTGCTGAGTCTGAAAAATACACTGGCCTTTTTGCAGGGCGCGTAGTATCACAATCCAGGGACCTTTACAGGGTGGCGACTGAGTACGGCGAGGTGCAGGCCGAAGTTTCCGGAAGGTTCCGTTTCGACGCGGAAACCATTTCGGGTTTTCCGGCGGTGGGAGACTTTGTAATGATCGACCGGAAAGATAACTCCGAAGGGAATGCTGTCATCCATCATGTCCTTCCCCGGAAGAGCGCCTTTATCAGGAGGTCGGCAGGCACCTCCAGCGAGGGGCAAGTCGTTGCCTCGAATATCGACACGGTGTTCATCTGCATGTCCCTCAACAGGGATTTCAACCTTCGTCGAATGGAGCGATACCTGGGGATCGCATGGGACAGCGGGGCTGTTCCGGTAATCGTTTTGACGAAAGCCGATCTGTGCGACGACCTTGCGGGAAAATTGACGGAACTGGGATCAGTAGCCCCGGGCGTCGACGTGATCGTCACTTCGAGCCTGACCGATGACGGGTACGAGCCGGTACGGAAGTATCTCGGCAGGGGAAGAACGATAGCTTTCATCGGCTCTTCGGGAGTCGGCAAGTCGACCCTGATCAACAGGCTCGTCGGCCGGGACCTTGTCTCCACCCGGGAGATCAGGAAAGACGACAGGGGCAGGCATACCACCACCAGGCGGGAACTGATAGCCATCCCGAACGGCGGGACCGTCATCGATACCCCCGGCATGAGGGAACTCGGAATAGAGAGCGCAGACCTTGCCAGGACCTTTATCGATATCGACGAACTTTCGTTGGAGTGCAGGTTCCATGACTGCACCCATAAAAGCGAGCCTGGATGTGCCGTCAGAAAGGCGATAGATGACGGACTGCTGTCTGAAGACAGGCTCGAGAGTTACCTGAAACTGAAAAAGGAAGCAAGGTATGAAGGCCTGAATTCGAGGCAGATCGAGACAGAAAAGATCACCGCCATGTTCTCTGGCATGGGCGGGATAAAGAACGCCCGCAAGTTCGCCAAAGGAAAAGACAGGCAAAAACGTGGATATTGACGGGATTTAGGGCATGGAGGAAAGAGTATGTATTTGATCCTGTGGATCCTGGTGATACTGGTGTCCGTCAACCTTTTGTGGAGGTTCGCCTCGAAAAGGTTCTCCCTGCCATGCCCTGTATGGCTTCACCGGATGGTGGAGATGGACAACCCCTTTACCCGGACGAACAGGGCCTCCGAGATCATCAGACTCCTTGAGATTAAACCCGGCATGTCGGTCCTTGATGCCGGCTGCGGCCCGGGGCGTCTGACTCTGCCCCTGGCGAGGGCTGTGGGTGAGTCTGTTCTCGTGACCGCGCTGGATGTCCAGCAGGGTATGCTGGACAGGGTAAGAAAAAAGATCATGGCGGAAGGTATCGGGAATGTCGATATCGTAAAAGGGGGACTCGGGGATGGTATCCTTCCCCGCAGCTGCTTTGACAGGGCCCTTCTTGTAACAGTACTTGGGGAGATACCGGAAAAGGCTGGGCTCTTGATGAGATCTTCAGATCACTCAAACCAGGCGGTATTCTATCAGTTACGGAAGTAATATTTGATCCCCACTTTCTCAGAGTCGGAACGGTGGAGAAGGCGGCCGAAAAGGCCGGTTTTGCAAAGGGGCCTTTTTTCGGGAACAAACTTGCATATACATATCATTTCCTCAGGCCCGGTGATCGGGAGCCTGTAACAGGCAACAGGGGTGACGACCCGATCCGGGAGGACGGAAAGTAGAACAGGACTGAGGGGCCTTCCCGAAAGGGAAGCCCCCTCTTCGTTTATTCTCACTTCAGGAATATCTTCTCCAGTTCGGAAGCCGGGAGCTGATTTTTTGCGGAAATTTTGCGGTCCTCGCCGGACATGCGGGTTGAGATGCATTCGGTGGCCCTGACGCATCCCTTTTCATCCCTCTGGTAACCCTTGCAGACGCGAAGGACGTCGGGCGAGATCTCGTCGATAAGAACGATCTGCCCGTCACCGCCCCTAAGCCTTCCGAGCTCAATCTTTCCGTCGAGGACGTGCAGGCCGTGAGCGGCAAATTCGTCGTAGATCACAAGGGCAATCTTTTTGACGAAATCCTTGACATAGACGACCTCTTCTTCGGTCATCACTCCTGCTCCTGTTAGCGATTCGAAAGTGATCAGCCTGTCTACTTTGCCCTTTGTCCAGGCCTCGACGACCTGGGGCAGATCTGCACAGGGTCTGATGAATGGGTAGCGCCTCCAGAAACTCCCCATGGCGCTGTTGCGCCAGGTCCACTCAAGATTCAGAAGCGGCGCAGAGCCGGGAAATTCGGAAGCCTGTTCCGGCATGCTGATCGGCGTAGCGGGCTCCACGACCATGACGTTGTCGGCCACAGTGTCTATGTAATGGGTCGGGACACCCTGTTTAGCCAGGAGCCTGAAAAAGTATGTTGCGAACTTGCAGGCTATGGCCCCCTTGCCGGATATCTCGCCAACGACGTCATCGTATCCGGGGTCGAATACGGGTTTGCCGTCCTTGTCGATATAACCGGTGCCCCTGTCGGTGAAGACAAAGGCGTACTTCCCTTTGTACTTTCCGTCGGGGATGAGGTAGATGTCCTTTGATTTGCCGGAAGAAACGAAATTGTCCTTGACAAGCAAGCTGTTCAGTTCCATAGAGAAACCTCCCGGGGTTTTAGTTTGTTATTTCTTCTGGATATTATTGATAGCCATGTTATCAGCCGAAGGGAAAATTTGGAATCTGCTGACAGGGGATAAAATTTTTGCGCCGGATGCCCTGAGAGGGATAGCAAAGCGATCGTACTTTTCAGGCGAGAATTACATGAACTGGTATTCCTCACTCACGGGGAAAGATGTTTTGCAAGCCTTTTTGCCAGAGCTATTAATGTCAGAATAGGCGGCAATCCCGGTGATACTGGCAGTATGCTTGCATCACAGACGTAAAGGTTTTCTATCTCCGTCTGCAGGTTTATGTCTGTAATTTTCCCTATTGCAGCTGTACCGCCGGGGTGGGCTCCCTGTACCCTTGAGATGAAAGTCTTTTTTGCCCCGGCTTTTACCAGGATCTCTCTCGAGATGTCCGAACCCCTCCGCAGTTTCTTCCAGTCCCCTTCTGAGACGGATTTTGATATTACATCATCTGTGCCCAGCCGGCCGTCCGCCTCATCCCGGATCTTCGTCATGATTCCCAGAAGCCTGTCATCACGCATCGCCAGGCCTTTGATCCCCATTTCCATGAATCGGACACCTGGCTGATGGTTGACAAAAGGAGAAAGAATAAACCCCTCGCTATCATAATGGTCATGGTTTACAAGAGCCATGACCGGCTCCCTTTTCTGGTTCAGGCCCTCGGTGATGCCATAGGTGTTGACGAAAAAGTCGAGGAATAACCCATCACCGGCCTTCTCGATACCCGATCTTTTGAGGATCCCGGGTGTACCCAGGCCTCCGGCAGCCAGAATTACCACACGGGCCGGGATCTCGGATCGGCCGCCAGGGCCTGATATTCTAACACCTTTGGCTTTCCCCTTTTCAACGATAACCGACATGCATCTGGATCTGTAAGTAATCTGGCAGCCAAGCATCCTGGCTTCTTCCAGATAATCCAGTGCTGTCCATTTGGCTTTATGCCTACAGCCAAGGACACATTGCCCGCATTTTTTGCACGCTTTGGGGTTTATGAACTTAGGCATGGGTTCCATGGGGTATCCCAGTTCCCTGGATGCCTGCATGATCCTTCTGGATCCATCAGAAAGGAGTTTATCGTCAACAGGTGATATGTTGAGCTCTCTTTCAGCTTCGGCAAATTCAAACCCTAAATCTATTCCCAATTCGGAAAGCTCTTTTTCGAGGGATCGAACTCCGTTCCCGCAGGATACTACCGTCGAGCCCCCAGCCATTAATGTCCGCCAGATCAAAGCTCCCTGCAAAGACTTTCTGGGCATCCTGAACGGTCCCCGTAGATCGTAGAACTTCGTAGTACTCAAGAAAGTCCCCAGGCTGCCTTGGTGTTGTCCCGCTTCCAGTACCAGCGCAGACTTCCCCCTCCTGGCGATCTCTCTTGCCAGCGTTGCCCCGCCTGCACCTGATCCGACAATAAGATAGTCTGTACTTTCCATCTGGCTCACCCGGTTACAGGAATCTATTGCAAAGAGCGGTACGTCTGGGAAATTATCTTGGACCCCTTTCCGACATGTTGTTATATTCAAATAATATACTATCACTGCGACCAGTAAAATGTCAAAAGCTCCGCTCCGCAATTTGAAGCCAGTCTTAACTGGCACAACTTTCTTAAGCTGAACATTAAACCGGTGTCTTGTTAAAGGAGAATCCCCGCGGCGATGGATGCAATTACGATCAAAGGGGCGGGTACCTTTCTTGATAGGAGCAGCCCTACCGAGATAGCTACCACTGCCAGGTTGTCGACGGCAAATCCGCTTGCCTGCATCACTATCACGGCTGCGATGGCGATCATGCCTCCCGCAACGGCGTTTATTCCGCGGAGGGAGATCTGGACTGCACGGATCTTCCGGAAACCCTCCCAGACTGGGTAGATGAAATAGATCAGCAGCAGCCCCGGGAGGAAGATCCCCACACCACCGGCAACGGCTCCAAGGACCTGAAAAAGGGGGGATCCTCCCCGGGCGGCCATGCCGCCCGCGTAGGCCGCGAAACTGAACATTGGGCCCGGGAGCCCCTGGACCAGGCCGTATCCGGTCAGGAATTCCCCTCCCGTCATCAGGTGCCTCACTTCGACCAGTTCGCTGAACATCAGTGGGACGACAACCTGCCCGCCGCCGAAGACCAGGTATCCATAGCGGTAAAAACTCTCGAAAAGACATAAAACATCCAGTTCGTTCAAGCACGACCAGGTTGCTCCTCCTATGGCAATCGCTGCAAAAAGCACCAGATAGCCCCAGGGCGGATCAAGGCGGGGCCTTTCCCACATGCCCGGCTCCCGGTAAACGATGGCTCCGGCAATTCCCCCTGCGAAAAGCACCAGGGGGAATATCCATGGATCCCGGATAAAATAGGTGATAACGGCACCGAAGAACATCAGCAACGCCGTGGGAGTGTCTTTCGCTACCTTTCGCCCTATCCTCCAGGCTGCGACGATGATAAATCCCACTGCCATGGGGCCGATGTATCGCAGGGTGTTCCTGGGGATCCCGCTCAAGTCGAGGAACTGGTAAAGGAAAGAAAGGGCTGTCATCACGACGAGAACAGGAAGGGCCCAGACAAGCATAGTCAGCAGCGCAAGCAGGGGCCCTCCCATTTTGTGCCCTATCGCAACAATGGTCTGGGTGCTGGTAGGTCCAGGCAGGATGCTGCACAGGGCTATCAGCTCGATAAATTCCGCTTCGTTCAGGTATTTTCGCTTAATGACCATCTGGTCAAGGAAGACGCTCATGTGTGCCTCGGGCCCGCCGTAGGCGCCAAGGGAACAGATCAGGACATCCTTGAGAAAATTTTGCCAGGGTAATGTCATTTTTCTTTCTTCGGAATCGGGATTCCTTTTAATATCTCCCATAATGCCTCATCCACGCATCAGGTCAGCGCTTTTTTTGACAGGAGGTAATGAGAAACGAACCATTCCTCTCCGCCGTCGGTGCCGAAGAGTTCGCTGCATGCCATAAGGAAGATCCTCCAGCGGTTTTCCCAGACCCGCCAATCCTTCCCGTAGGCACCCTTGAGTATAGGTCTTATCCTGTCACGGTTGCTGTCCATTTTTTGCAGCCATGCTTCCAGGGTCCGAACATAGTGCCTTCCGTTCACGGGCCAGTATTCCTCCAAATGGAGACCGTTCTGGAAATACCGCGGAAGATCATGGCTCGGCATCATGCCGCCGGCGAAAAAGTGGTAACCCATCCAGTCGGAAGGGTCTTGATCCTGGAAGAGGTAGGGTGTGTCCCGGTGGCAGAAAAAGTGGAGGAAGCATTTCCCTTCCGGTTCCAGCCACCCGGATATTTTTGCAAAGAGATCGCCCCAGTCCCTGATGTGTTCGACCATCTCGATCGAAACAACCCTGTCGTAACGTTCTTCGGTACTCCAAACCGTTACATCGCCCCTTTCGGCGGTGATGTTGGAAAGGCCCCTCTGGGAAGCCTCGCTCAATATGTGCTCTATCTGGGCGGATGAGTTGGAAAGGGAGTGGATCTTTATGCCCGGGAATTTTTCGGCGGCCCACAGCGAGAACGATCCCCAACCGCACCCCAGATCCAGGATCTTCTGGCCCGGCTCTATCCCAGCACGGGAAGCGGTCATTGTCAGCATTGCCTCTTCGGCAGCGTCAAGATCCCCGACGCCGTCGTGCCAGTAACAGCAGCTGTATTTTCTACGGTATCCCAGGAAAGATCCGAAAAACTCTGGGGGAAGTTCGTAATGCTGGCGGTTCGTGCGATCCTGTTCAATGGCAGTAGGTCCCTGGCGAAGAGCGGCAGCAAAACGCACCTTGCTTTCCGCCAGGGATCCATCCTTGACATCCAGGTTTTTGAGGACGCCCATGAGCCTTCGCCTTATGCCGAAGCGGACCAGGGCGTCGGGAAGGGCGCCCAGTTCTGCCAGGACAGCACCGTTCATCTTCCGGCAGGTTTCCCGGGGAACCAGGGGAAGAACGGGCTTGTGTTCTTCATGTATTCGGTATAGCCCTCCTGGGTTTCGGCCATCTTCTTCTCCAGCATGGGTATGCCCGATACCTTCAGAAGCAGGAATGTGATAGCCAGTGGGCTGATTGCGGCAACAAGGCCGCCTTTAATCGAGAGAGCCATCAGGAAGATCCCCCACCACATGGTCGCTTCGCCGAAATAGTTGGGGTGCCGGGTATACCTCCATAGCCCGTAACGCATTACCTTGCCCTTGTTCCCGGGATCCTTCTTGAACTGGAAGAGCTGGAAATCGCCAACAGATTCGAAGAAAAACCCGACGCACCATATCACCAGTCCGAAGGCGTCGAGAGCCGTAAGCCCCCTGGCCGGGTTCAGGTTGATGAAGATAACCGATGAAGCGATCATGACCATCAATGCACCCTGGAGCATGAATACCTGGAGGAAGCTCCTGACAAGAAAATATTCCCCCCAATCCTTTCTCCACTTGGCGTAGCGGTAATCCTCACCCCTGCCGAGGTTCCGGAAATGTATATATATCGCAAGCCGCAACCCCCATAGAGTCACAAGGCACGTTGCAAGGACCTGCCTTGCCTCCGCGTATCCGGGTGCCAGCATGAATGTTGCGAGGGCTATAAGAACAAAGCCACCTCCCCATGCAATATCCGCGAGGGAATTGTCTTTCTTCACAACTGCGATAATGAAGAAAAAGGTCATGTACAGGAAAACCATCAACAGGACTAGAAGAACAAAATACATTATTGGCACCTCCCAATGATCTGGCTGGTCCCAGACGATGCCGGGTTTAAAAGCAGCTCCGTGTTATTATGACATCTGACTAACAGTTTTAAGATTTATATAGATGATATTATCAATGCGGGTTTTTGGAAAGGCTTCTTCATGTGTTATTTAAACTGTTGACAGACCTTAATAAATAAGGAAAAGGGGTGAATGTTTTGCCAAAGGGGAGAGTATTTGCCCTTCTTGGTCTTCTGACCATGCTGGCAATTATTCTTTACGGATTTTCCAGGGGGGACTTCTTTGAAGAAGGGAAAATAATTACCTCAATGGCCTGGGGGAGGGTCACCCTGGTGGACCTGTATGTGGGCCTGGCCTTTTTTGCTCTCTGGATAATTCACAGGGAAAGCTCCATTCTCCGTGCGGCCGCCTGGATCATCCTCCTGGTCTTTCTTGGCAACCTGGCGGCTTCAGCATACCTTTACCTTGCCTTCCTGCAGAGCCGTCATAATGGGGATGTTTTATTGCATGGGAAAAAGAGCGTCAGCCAGGGCTAAGGAAAGCTTAGAAACCCTTCTGCTGACCTTGCCATGGGGGAGAGTCTCCGCGTTTGAATTCTTCCACGCCGGGACCTCCCAGTTTCCTGAGCCTCCATGTTCCGTAAAGATAGCTTGCCACCAAAAGGCCTACAATTGAGGGCCATCCTGACATGATGGAAAAGAGGAACAGAGCAGCGTCCTTGCCGGCCCTCAGCAGTAAAAGCTGCAAAAAAAGCCTGGTCCCGAAAAACATGGCCCACAGGATCGTTACCTCCGAATAGGCAGGCCTGACCCTGTGATGCCAGTACCATGCCAGGGGGTAATGACGAGCGAAATAGCTTGTCCATGCAACTAAGGGTCTTCCCGCGACCAGGCTTGCCAGGCAAAGCAAGAGGATCAGGCCGTTTGTGCCGATGTTAGACAGGAGGACATCTCCTGCCCTTCCGCTGCGGTATACGGCGAAAACCCCTATAGCCAGAACCATCAATCCCGAAAGCGGGGGAATCAGCGGCTTGCGGCGGGCCAGGTTCAGTCCGAGTAACAGAAGGCCGATAGAAAAAGCGGCTGCTGCAGCAATGTCTATCCTCCAGGCAATTGCCACTAGAAAGAATACAAGGAATGGGAGAATAGCTTCAAAAAAGCGGCTCCGCCCGCTGAATATCCCCTTGAACTCATCCCTGACTTCCCTGAACTTTTCGATAACAAGACCCATATCCTGGCCTCCCTCGTAAAAAACTGGTCTATGGACAGGTTTTATTTAATACAGATCGGCCTTCCTAAACGTGTTTCAATCGTTATATTAACGCGTTGTCTATTTTGTCAGGGATGACATTAAAGGTTATTTTTAATCTTGACAGCGTATGTTCTGCTTAATATAATCCCTCGCTATATACCCTTATTTTGACATATTTGATCAATTAGTGTTTCTTGCTGTTTTTATGTCTTCGGAATAATAATTCAATTTTTCCGCTTATTATTTTTTTAAAATGCTTTTGCTTTAACTAAATATATAAAATATTGCCAGATCTGGTTTTAGGGGTGAACAAGATGTCCTCATTTTTTAAACGGATCGACAAGCTTATGGAAAAGACGGAAGAAATTATTCTGGCTTTCGGTATTATTGCCCTTTCGATCTTGCTTCTGATAAATGTGTTCTTGCGATTCTTTTTCTCCCGAAGCATCGTTATGGCGGAAGAGGTCGGACAGGTCCTTTTGCTGGGGATAACTTTCCTGGGTCTGAGCTATGTGGCTCGCCATGGAAGGCATATCAGGATGAGCGTGCTCTACGATCTCCTGAGCAGCAGATACCGGAAGATCCTCGCAGTCATCATCCCGCTTGTTACAAGTATGACACTGTACTATATGTCATTCCTGGCTTATCGCTATGTGACTGTGATCAAGCTTGCCAACAGGGTGACATCGTCCCTTCAGATACCCGTCTACATGGTCAACCTGCTTGTTGTGATAGGTCTAATTACAGCGGCCACCCAGTTTTTGAGGATATCTTACCTGAATGTCACCAACAAGGGAGAGAAGGACCTGATCGGGGCCTACCCGCAAGGCGAATAGAGAGTTTTTTCGAGCGAGGTGTCCGAAATGCTTGCTTTCATGGTTATTTCAATGTTCCTGATCCTTCTTGTGGGTTTCCCCATGTTCATGACCCTGGGATTCACTTCGGTCGTTGTTGCAGCAGGCTTCTTGCCAAGGCTCAACCCTATGATATTGATGCAGCAGATGATAGAAGGGATCTCGTCCTTCGTGCTTCTGGCCATTCCTATGTACATTTTCGCCGCGGACATTATGACGAGGGGTTATATTGCGACCAGGCTTATTGATCTGGTCAAGGCCTTTGTGGGTCATGTCTACGGGGGTTTAGGAATATCCCTGGCTGGTGCCTGCACCATTTTCGGCGCTATATCGGGATCCACCCAGGCAACGGTTGCGGCAATAGGAAAACCTATGAGGGGGAGTATGATCAGCTCGGGATACCGTTCGCAGGATGTGAACGCACTAATCATCAGCGCGGCAAACCTGGCAGCACTAATTCCTCCGAGCATAGGCATGATCGTGTTCTGCGTTCTCACAAGTGTATCAGTAGGCGAACTCTTTGTCGCAGGCGTAGGTCCCGGACTCTTTATTTTCCTCATGTTCTCCATCTACAATTATTTCCACTCCAAACGACTTGACATTCCCAGGACGGAGCGCCTCCCCTGGGTACAGAGGCTGAAGACACTGAAAAGGGCCGTGTTGGCACTTGGTTTCCCTGTCATAATAATAGGCGGGATATATTCAGGGACCTTCAGCCCCACAGAGGCTGCTGCGGTTTCCGTTCTTTATGCCGTGGTCTGCGAAATGTTCATCTACCGCGCGGTAACCTTCAGGGATATTTACGACATCGCTTTATCCACGGGGGCAATAACATCCGCGCTATTCATATTGATAGCGGTGGGGCAGGCCTTTTCCTGGCTATTGACCTATGCCCGTATTCCCCAGGAACTGACGATGCTTTTCCTCGGCACCGACCCGTCGGCAATAAAGATACTTTTCATGGTTACCATATTCTTCTTCTTTGCCTGCATGTTCGTTGATCCCATAGTCGCCAACCTCATCCTGGTCCCGATCTTCTATCCTGTGGCTGTAAGGGCCGGTATCGACCCGATCCATCTGGGTATAGTCGTGACTCTCCAGTCGGTAATAGGAGGGATCACTCCACCTTTCGGTTCCAATATTTTCGTTGCCTGCGCCGCATTTAACGAAAGTTACTGGGATGTGATAAGGGGTATTCTGCCCTACCTCCTGATGTTCCTCTTCTTCTCGGTGCTGATCATATACGTGCCTGAGATCGCAACAGTTTACAGGTTCTTTTTCTTCAAGAAATGAAAAAGAGGGAATGGTGAAGAAAGAATAAATAAAGGAGGGGATCAGGAGAGATATAGAGATGCCCGGCAAGTAAAAAAAGGTCGCTTTAGAAGAGATCAAGCTGAGGAGGTATTTAAAGTGAAGAGAAAGACGGCAATATTGATAGCGGTACTTGCAGCGGTGTGTTTCCTGTTGAATGTTGGGGTCGTTGGCGCAGAGGCAGCCCCAAAATCGGTGATGGAGTCCAGCAAGCCCGTAGTTTGGAGGCTTGCCCATGCAGCCTATGAGGGAGAAATCACCTATATGTGGGCCGAGAAGATCGTCGAGGGGATAGAAAAAGCATTTGAAGGCAAGGTTAAGATGGAACATTTCCCCGCAGGTCAGCTTGGAAGCTACACAGCCATGGCAGAACTGCTTCAGAATGGGGCCCTGGAATTC
This sequence comes from uncultured Synergistaceae bacterium, assembly GCA_964486375.1. Classification (GTDB taxonomy): domain Bacteria; phylum Synergistota; class Synergistia; order Synergistales; family Thermovirgaceae; genus UBA4066. The sequence goes on from CAZAMZ010000006.1 coordinate 12,667, forward strand.
AATATCCCGGCAACAGCCGCCCCCCTGGGTCAGATCGTTCCCGAAGCCAAATTCCTTTCGATCAATTTCATGTTGAATGAAAACTATCACGTCAACGACAAAGCATTGAACGAAGGGAAGGCTTTCGAGCTCATCGAGAAGAAACTGGAAGCCCAGAACATCAAGGTTATCCGCTGGTTCCTGGAAGACTTCAGCTGCTGGTCTTCAAACTTTCCCATCAGGAAGCTTGAGGACCTGGAAGGTCTGAAGATAAGGGTCTACCCGTCGTCGCAGATCGTTGCGAACTACCGTGTTCTTAAAGCCAACCCGACGGAAGTGCCTTACGCCGAAGTCTACAGTGCCCTGCAGCTGAAAGTTGCCGATGCACAGGAGAACCCTGTGAGCACCATTTACAGCAACAAGTACTACGAAGTCCAGAAGTACGTCATACTCTCGAACCATACGGGAGTCATCAACGGTTTTTCGGCGAACAAGGACTTCTGGAACAGTCTTGCAAGGGAAGACCAGGAGAAGATAGAGAAGGTCGTGGAAGAGGTCACCCAGTACACTTTCACAAAAATGGATGAAATGGTCCAGTATGCTACCGATCAGATCCTTGCTTCAGGAAACACCGAAATACTCGAACTTGACCCCAAGGAAAGGGCCCGAATAGTGGAGGCCAGCATTCCTGCAAGGGAGGAGTTCCTGAAGGATTCAGGTCAGGATGGGCAGTTAGTAATAGATCTCTGGCTTGAAGATGTCAAGAAGTACGAAGCGGAGCTGATCGATTAGGATCCACTGCGACGATCAAAACCCTTCCCGGTTCTGGAATAGGATTTTCCCATGGAGCAGATCGGGTTCACCTGAATCTGCTCCATGCTTATAAAATACTGAAGGAGGCCCTTAAGTGAACGAACAGAAGAAAAGACTCAACCTTCCCTTTGTAGGGATCGCATCATTCGGGAAGTACCCCATCTGCACAGACCTGGATGAACTTGACGCCGACGTGGCTATTTTGGGAATGCCCTGTGACATAGCTGTCCAGTCCCGTTCCGGAACCCGCTTCGGTCCCAGGTCTATCAGGGTCGAATCTACTGCCTTCATGGGATTGAACGGGGCTTACGATCCCGAACGGGATGACGTGTACCTGGGTCCCCCCTGGAAGATAGTCGACTGCGGCGATGTGGATGTTATACATGGAGACCTGGAACAGAGCTTTGACAACTGCGAGGAAATGGTAAGAAAGATCGTCTCCAGGGGCACGATCCCTGTAACTCTCGGGGGAGATCATTCGGTCACTATTCCGGTTGCCAAGGCATTGGACAGATACCAGGACATTACCTATTTCCATCTCGATGCACATCTGGACTGGGCCGACGAAAGGTTCGGCCAAAAGCACGGTAATGGAAGTCCTGCAAGACGTATATCCGAGATGGATCACTTCAAGGGCATGGCCCAGTTTGGCGTCAGGGGTGTAGGCAGCAGCTACAAATCGGATTTCGAGGAAGCCCGCGCTTACGGGAGCGTGATAATGTCCCCGAAAGAGATCCGCAGGATGGGTATCGCCAACGCCATGGACCTTGTCCCCAAATCGGACAAGTATTACGTTTCCATGGATGTAGACGCCATTGACGGTTCGTTGGCACCGGGTTCCGGATCCCCATCTTTTGGAGGCTTCAATTACGACGAAATGAACGAGATGCTGGAACTCGTTGCCAAGAAAGGTGACGTGGTCGGTTTTGATTTTGTAGAGGTAGCGCCCTCCTACGACACGAACGGAACGACCAGCATGATGGCAGCAAGGCTGATCCTGGATTTCATGGGGTTTATCCTGAAAGAAAAAGAAAAGAAAATGAATAAGTAAAGCAGGATCCAGGTAGAAAGGTCGAGACAGAGCCAGGCTTATCAGGGAAAAAAGAGCCTGGAATGCCCCTGACAGCAGTTGAACGTGGGGGCCTGGGAACCACGGAGGCTGTTTCCCCGTGGATCCTGGCAATTCCCCACGTTCACTTATTTGGACTTGTTCCTGTTTTTCTAATATCGTGGATCATCGAGACTATTTGAAGAGAGGAAAAAAATGACAGTCAAATATCTTTTGGCAAACCCGAATTTCAGTGAAGGAAAAGATCCTGACATCATCGAGAAGGTAGTAGATGTTGTCAGGGATATTAATGGTGTGAAGCTGGTCAAGTGTGAGCCAGAGGGAGAGTTCAACAGAACGGTTGTCACTCTTGTGGGAGAGCCGGAACCCTTGAAAGAAGCTCTTGTCAGGCTTACCTCAAAGTGTGCAGAACTGATCGACATGAGGCAACACAGGGGGACCCACCCCAGGATGGGGGCCATGGATGTTATACCGGTTTATCCTTTCAAAAACACTTCGATCGATGAAGCCAGGAAATTCTGTACGGAATTGGGAGAAAAGATCTTTGAAGAGACCCGGATCCCTGTTTTCTTTACCGGTGCCAACGCCACATCAGAAAAGAGAAAGAAACTGCCTTTCATAAGGAAGGGGCAGTTTGAGGGGTTGCGAGATCTACTGAAAGAAACTATTCAATATCTTGACATGGCCGAAGAGTACGAATCAAGGAAACCTGACCTCAGTGTCGACGGTCTGCTGGACGAAAAGGCCGGAGGAACGGTCATCGGCGCTTTCGAAGACATTGCTGCATTCTTCAATGTTTTTCTAGACACGGAAGATCTTTCTGTCGCAAAGAAGATAGCCGATTCTATAAGGAGCGACAGGGGAGGGTTTTCTACGGTTCAGGCTATTGGCATCAAATTTGAAGGAAGACCCGGGACTGTTGTTTCAATGAATGTGATGGACTGCAACAAGACACCCATTTACAGGCCTTTTGAGGCTGTGAAAAGGGAAGCTGAAAGGTACGGAGCAAGGGTAACAGGTTCAGAGCTGGTCGGGATAGTGAGGCTCGATTTCATTATTAATTGCTTCGAACATCAGCTTCAGCTTGAAGGTTTCAAGAGAGAACACATAGTGGAAACCCACCTGATGTGATCACGGCTTTATTTGTGGTGAATGCCAGGCAAATCCGGACATGATCGCCGGTATATGTTTACTATGACAGAATCTATGTGAGAAGAACTGGAGGGAAAGCGGCCAGGAGTGGAACAGGATAAGGATCAGGATACGGATCAGGGGGATCAATGACAAGGTGAAGGATCTGACTCTAGCTCCTGTATTTCCTCCTGTACCCGGCCATTGCCAGAAGTCCCGATACAGCAAGCGCTAACAGGGTCGTGTCTGCCGGGATACCCGAAATGGGGACAAAGAACAGGGCAAGAAGACCTCCGGCTGAAGATGCCAGGCCCCAGAAAGGTGAAAGCCGGCCAGGGAAAAGAATAGCGAATATAAATGGGAAGAAGGTTACTGCACCTCTGAGGCCGAAGCTGAGGTAGCTCCAGCGGAGAATGAGTGTGTCCTTTGCCAGCGTCGCGGATAAAGCACCAGTTATCACGATCGCCACCACCGATGACCTGGAAAGCAGGAGCAAAGTCTTTTCTCCAAGGAATGGGAACGCCCTGACAGTAAGATCTGTGATCATGTTGGTGGCCATACCAAGGATCAGGCCAGAGGCGGAGCCCACAATGGCCACAAGTATTCCAGCCCAGAAAGCCCCGCCGATCACGGGGTGAAAGTAGGTCCTGATAACGTATGGCAGAGCCTGGCTCGCTTCAATAACTACCCCGGAGTGCTTCAGGTTCATTCCAACCAATACTGCGAGAAAACCCATTGTGGGAATGACAAAAGATGTTACCAGAACACCCTTTCGGGCGGTCTCCTCGTCTTGGGCCGAGAAGATGCCCTGAACGAATATCTGGGTACAGATTATGCCAACAAAAATTGAAACAAGGGATGAAAAGTTGGGCCAGAAACCGCCTGCCATCGGATTAAGAAAGGGCTCAAAGGGGAGGTCGCGAAAAACAGCCTTGATCGTATGTCCCTGGCTCCAGCCCACGGCAACACAGGAGATCATTATTACGTAAAGGAAGGTGGTCTTGGCCGTTCCTATTGTGCTGAAACTATTAATACCACCCAGGAATATGAAGGCAAGGATCATTGCGCCAAAAAGAATAGCCGATTGTGCCACTGAGAAAGGGTAGAGGCTCTGGAGCAAGGGTATTCCTGCCAGGAACTGGACAATAACCGATATCAAGGTTCCTGCGGCTGTCGATGCCAATGACAGCATGCTCACAGGGCGTCCGTAGCACCGGTCCATGTACTGAGGGATGGTCGAGAGGCCGGAACGTCTGAGAGGGCGTGCCAGCCAGACCCCGAGAACGAGGCAGCTGATACCGCCCCCAAAACAGAACCATAGCGCCGAAAGTCCGTACTGATAAGCCATTTCCGCAGTCCCGACAGTAACAGCACCGCCCGTAAGCGCTCCCATGAAAATCCCGATAACCTGGGAGGTGCCAGCTTTTCTTCCCGCCATGGAATATTCGGTTTCGCTTCCGATCCTGCGAAAGCCTGTTGAACCAAGGATCATGAATGCGGCGATCAATACCCCTCCAGATATCAGGAAAGCTGTCATTAAAGGAGCTCCTTCTCCCAAAAGGCTATCTTCGATTCGGCAAGAATGCAGAGTATCTCGTACATGATCGTTGCAGCGACAAGAGCTGTGTTCCCCGAGGGGTCGAAAGGCGGTGACACCTCCACCACGTCGGCTCCAACAAGGTTCAGTCCCCTGAATCCGCGGATAAGTCCCTGGGCTTCCAGGGAGGTAAGTCCACCTATTTCAGGTGTGCCGGTCCCTGGAGTGAATGCGGGATCCAGGCCGTCCACGTCGAAAGTGATATAGACCGGCCCGCTGCCCATGATCCGTCTTGCCTCTTCTACGGTCCTTTCGACGCCAATCCTGGCGAACTCCTCCATGAACACTATCCTTATGCCGTTCCTTTCAGCGAACTCCCAGCATTCCGGGGAATTGGCCGCCCCCCTTATGCCTATCTGGATCATTCGTCCGGGATCGATCAGGTCCTCTTCGACAGCCCGGCGGAAAGGGGTTCCATGGCTGTATTTCGAGTTCATCTCCTCATCACAGCAGTCGGTGTGGGCGTCGATGTGGATCAGCCCCGTCGGTTGGTCTGTTGCAATTGCCCGAAGTATCGGAAGGGTGATCGAATGGTCTCCGCCTGCACTGAGCGGCCAGGCTCCGGCCCGGTACAGCCGGCTGAAGAAGGAAGTAATATCCCGGTGGCTTGCCTCAACATCGAATATTCTGCCGAAGGGTACGTCTCCCACATCTCCCACCCGGCATAGTTCGTAAGGGTTGGTCCTGGTTACGTGGTGGATGGAACGCATCATGCTGGACATGTCCCTGATCTGGCGGGGCCCCTGCCGGGTCCCGGACCTTGCTTCCACTGCGCCGTCATATGGCACGCCCACAAAGGCAATGTCCAGCTTTGCCGGGTCATCGATGAAGGGGGTCCTCATAAAGGTCGGTATCCCGCAATACCTCGGTGCGTGCATGGGGTTTTCCCCGCCTTGCCTGCAGTAGAAGTCATTTCCAGGTTTCAAGAATATCCCCTCCAGAAAGTAAGCATGCGGAAAAATTTGAGTTACGGACAATGGACACGGCTATTTTAACCTCTTGCCAGCCTTGAATTCGCACACTCTTTTACAAATATTCCTTCCAATAGCGTCAGGTTTTGGAGGGGTGTAAAATAGCGCTGAGTCAGAGTGATAACATCAAATAGAGAAGAGGTCGGGGTAAGATGAGGTTGAAGAGGTTGTTGATCGCAGTTGCGTTAATGCTCCTGGTCGGCAGCTTTCTTGGGCCGGGAGTTGCGGAAGCCACGCTTGACGGAAAAGGTCTCGCCGAATGGGTCGTTGATTACGAGGGGGTAAATGAAGAACGGGAAGGCGCAAGTTACGTAAATGCGTGTTTCTACATGGGATATGTCAGGGCGGTATTCGACACGGTGATAATCATGTCCTATTGGGCAAGCGAAACACCCGAAGTTCTTTCCCCTTTTCTTAGAGATGTGCATTCAAGGGAAAATGAGTTCATGACAGGGACCTTGAAGGACGCATTTATGCAAGTCGCAAGGTATCTGAAGGAGAACCCCGGATCTCTTGATCTTTATGCCCCTACCCTTATCATTCACGCGCTGTTCCCTGGCCGGTAGATGGAGGTGTGATAAAGATGGGAAGGAAAAGGATCCTTTTTCTGGCTGCGGTAATGCTTCTGGTCTTGACCCCGATTTTCCCTGCAGGTGCCGCCTACTATAACGGCCAGGATATCGACGGGGTGGTCTTCGATGGGGCGATCTACCTCCTTGACCCTGAAGGAGAACCTGTAAAGGCTGTCTTCTCAGGCTACCAGGTGACGATATACTGGGAAGGCGGGGCAGTAGGCAAGTACCTCCTCGACTCTCTCGAGATAGAATTTCCATGGGACATCGAACTTTTCACCGATCCCGATGAACCTCAGCCTCTGGTAAATCCGATACTCGAGATATTTCTGTAATGTCAGGGCAAGCGTGGGGCCCGCAAATCTGACCATAAGGGGGTCATTGTTGTGAAAAAGATCAGGATCGGGAACAATCCCTATCTATTGCCAATGCCCATGGTGATAGTGGGCTCGTGCATAGAAGAGAGGCCTAACTTCATGGCTGTGGCCTGGGCGAGCAGGGTAAACGCCAAGCCTGCTCTGATGAGCGTCACAATAGGCCGTCATGCGACAGCCCCGGCCATAAAAGAGACGGGGGAATTCAGCATCAACATCCCCTCGGTGGATCTCCTCAAGGAGACAGACCTTTTGGGGATAGTAAGCGGAACCGATTTCGACAAATCCTCACTTTTTGATGTCTTTTACGGTTCCCTGAAAAAAGCGCCAATGATAAAGCAGTGCCCGGTGACGATGGAATGCAGGGTTGTCCAGGCTGTGGAACTGCCGCTGGATACACTTTTCATCGGAGATGTCGTGGAGGTCTGGTCTGAGGAAAGATTCCTCTCCGATGGGAATCCGGATGTCGAAAAGGTTAAGCCCTTTTGCCTTACCATGCCCGATAACCGCTACTGGTCGGTGGGGAATGTGGTCGGAAGGGCCTGGCATGACGGCCTGGGGCTCAAGGACAGTCTTTCAAGGACAGCAAGCAAGCACTGATGACCTGGCCATCCTACACCAGCCTGGCATGGATCGAGAGGATCCTGGCACCTCCCGGTGATCTGGCCGAAGAGGCACAGGTCTATATCGAAGCCGTAAAGAGGAACTCCGGCGGTAAGGCCAGGACGATGCTTCACCTTGGCTGCGGCGCCGGGGGGCATGATTTCCATTTCAAGGGTCACTTCGATGTGACAGGAGTGGATCTTTGCGAAGAGCAGCTTGTCCTGGCGAGGGATCTGAATCCCGGCGTCCGCTATATTCAGGGCGACATGCGAAATGTAAGGCTTGGGCGGAAATTCGATGCCGTAGTGATCCCGGATTCGATAATGTACATGACCACCATGGAGGACCTTGGCAAGGCGCTCATGACCTCCGCTGCGCATCTTGACCCGGGCGGAGTCTTTCTCGCCGTGGTCCATCCAAAAGAGATCTTCCGGGACAACAATTTCGTCTACTCCGGTTCGGACGGGGAAACGGTGGTTACTGTTTTTGAGAACAACCACGTGGTGTCGGACAGCACCTACGAGGCCGTTATGGTCTACCTTATCCGCAGGGGCGGAGATCTGCAGATCCATCACGAAGTCCATACCCTGGGACTTTTCAGTTCCCGCGAGTGGATGGGCGCTTTGGAAAGATCGGGGCTGAGTCTGGAGGAAGAGATAGACCTTGACCATCTATACGACGATTTTCTTTCGGAAGAAGGGATTTACAGGCTTAAGGCCTATGTCTGCAAATCGTCGGGAACAGAGGTGCCCTGAAATTCGTTCCTGGTTGTTGAAAATTCCCCGTCGGAGCAGGAGGACTGAGTTGAAGATATTCATAGTGGACGGGAATACCGATGGAACGCCAGGTAATTACAGGGACCGGATCGACTCATTGGCAAGCCGGCTTTCAGGATCAGGTCATACAACAGAGGTATTCACGCTGGCCGGAAAGAATATTCACGGCTGCACCGGATGCTTTTCCTGCTGGCTGAGGACACCCGGAGTCTGTGTTTTCAAGGACGACGGTACGGAGTTCCTCAGAAAGCTGCTCTATTCTGATCTTGTCCTTTTTGTTTCCCCGCTTGTCATGGGATTTCCTACGGCCCTCATGAAAAACGCTATCGACCGGTTCATCCCGCTGGCACTGCCTTTCATCGAACAGGCCGACGGAGAATGCCGTCATCCCCTGAGGTACGACCGGAGCCCCTTTATGGCATTCCTTTACGAGCCTGAACCGGATACCGACGAGGAAGACCTTGATATTGTCACTTACTTTTTCACGCGTTTCGCCAGGAACGCGCATACCAGGTTCGTCTTCGCCATGCCGCTTTCCAGCGATCCCGAGGAGGTCCGCCATGCGGTTGAGGGTCTATAACTGTTCGCCAAGGGGGAGGGCCAGCAACTCCAGGATCCTCTCCGGTGCTTTTGTAGAAGGTTTTTCTGAATTGACCGGTAATGATTCTGAAGAATTTTTTGTCGCTGAACAAATCGGAATGGAAACGGGACTTTCATCCTTTGGCGGCGAGGGACCTGTGCTGATAGTCTTTCCAGTTTATGTAGATGCCATGCCCGGTCTTGCGAAGGATTTTTTCGAGAGGACAGCAACTTTCCGAGGCAGCCTCTCCAGAACAAGGCTGCTCTTCATGGTCCATACGGGTTTTCCCGAGGAGACCCACACCCGACCTGTTGCGGGATACCTTGCCAGGTTTTGCCTGCGGCTAGGCGCACGCCTTGACGGGATCATAAGGATGGGAGGTACTGAAGGGATAAGGAATCCCGGGTCGTCGGGAAGAGCCAGGATGATAGCAAGCTTGCGGCAACTGGGAAAGAAGTATGCCACGGAAGGCGATCTTGACGAAAAGATCCTGAAAAAACTGTCGGGATCTGCCCCCATTCCGCGTATCGTGGCAATGGCAGCCCTTCCTTTTGTCAATTATTTCGGGTTCGGCCGGAAACTGCGGGAAAACGGAGCATGGGAAAGCCGTTTCCACCGCCCCCTCTGAAACTGTCATGCAGGCGGCACTAATACAGGGGTAAAAATAAAAGAACCGCGCGGATGGCCTCCTTTAAAAACTTTTAAAACAAGTTTTTTATCAGTGAAAGAGACATTTTTCTGTCCGTATTCTGAACCCGGAAACGACACTGATTTGGAGAAAGGAGAACAGATGATGCTTCTGAAGCATTTTTTCACAGGAAAGATAGCTCACAGCTCCTACATGCTTGCAGGGAAGAACACCTGCGCTGTCATCGATCCCCAGAGGGACGTGGATATTTATATCAATGAGGCCCGTTCCATGGGGGTGGATATAACCCACATCCTTCAGACCCACCTGCATGCCGACTTCATCTCGGGCCACATGGACCTGGCAAAAAGGACAGGGGCCTCCATCTACGTCGCAAAGTCAGCCGGGTGCAAATTCGACCACGTCCCACTGTCCGAGGGGGACACGGTGGAAATCGAGGACATGGTCCTCGAAGTTCTGGAGACACCGGGCCATACCCCGGAGCACCTTTCCTACGTGGTTTCGGACCGGTCCAGGTCCGAAAGCCCCGTGGGTGTCTTTGTGGGGGATACCCTGTTCGTCGGGGATGTGGGAAGGCCAGATCTTTTCCCCGAAATGGCGGATGAACTGGCGGGCAAACTCTACCACAGCCTCCACGATAAACTTATGGAATTGCCAGATCACGTCGAGGTATACCCCGCTCACGGTGCGGGATCCCTCTGCGGCAGGGCAATGGGTGCAAAGTGGACCAGCACCATAGGCTATGAACGAAGATTCAACCCGGCCCTGCAGATCAGGGAAAAGAATGAGTTCATCAAGTCGCTTACTGAGAACATGCCCCCGGCCCCGGACCATTTCAACCGGTGCAGCGATATCAACCGTCGCGGACCTGCCCTGATCTCTTCCATTCCCGTCA
>CAZAMZ010000007.1:0-20904 GCA_964486375.1 uncultured Synergistaceae bacterium
GGGATATCTCCTCTGAAACCTCCTGGAGGGCTTTCTTCTGCTCCTCGGAGAGGGACTCGAAGTCCTCCTGCAGCATTTCCTTCATCTCTTCCCTGACTTCGGCCTGTTCGTCAGGCACTTCTCCTTCAGGAATCCGTGAAGGAGCATTTTCCTGTGATCCTTCGCCGGCAGCTACCTCTTCTTCAGCGGTTCCGTCCTGCCGGGCAAGATTCTTCAAAACCATGGGGATGTTCACAAAACCCTGGGGAGTTCTTTTGATCACAAAACCCTTTTCCCTGGCCCAGGATCTCAGCTCATCCATGATCCGGTTCACCTGTTCCTGAAAATCCTTCACAAGCTGTGCCTTTGCGTCCTCATACTGGCTGTTCTCAAAGGCCTTGCTCAGAGTGCTCTTTAACTCTTCGACAAGCTCCTCAAGATGCAGCGAAAGGTGCCTGGCCTGTCCCGCAGGAAGGTCGATCGCAAGAGGTTCCTCCGGATCGGCAAAGTTGAAAACATAGATATAGTCTGCTGGAGCCGGCTCGTTATCCGCCTGGTCCCGGAGTCTTTCGAGCGTGTAGGTGGTTCGTCCGCTTCCATGGTCTCCGACAACAAAGATGTTGTAGCCGCTGTTCTTTATCCCCATTCCAAATGTCATAGCCTGCACGGCACGGTCCTGCCCTATAAGATCTTCAAGACAGGGAATATCAAGGGTTGTCGCAAAACCCAGTGAAACCGCGTCGGTTTTCTTTCTTAATTGTCCTGCTGCCAGAAGTCGGTCGTTGTTATTCATTCAGGGTAGGCCCTCCTTTCTCGGTTCTCTTAATAATACCACCACCAAATACCGTGTCATTATCATAAAGGACAAGCGATTGCCCGGGAGCGATCCCGCTGGTTCCCCCGGGGAACGAACAGGCAAAGAAAGAATTCCCTGTCTCTTCCATAACACAAACTTCGGATTGGCATCTGTAACGCCGGCAGGCCTCCAGTCGAAGGCCGCGAGCTGGTTCAAGATGCCAGACAGGATGACTGCAATAAACCTTTTCTACAACAAGTTCGTCTTTTTTCCCCACCACCAGATCATGGGTGTCGACATTTTTCCCGACAACGAACCAGGGCCCTCCCGGAAGGGATAGGCCTTTTCTCTGTCCGATAGTGTACATGTTGATGCCCCTGTGGTTTCCAAGCACCTCTCCTCTGGAAGTGACAATATTTCCAGGCCTGAAGGGACCGATGCTGGCCTCAACGGTTTCTGCAAGGTCCCCCCCCGGAACAAAGCAGATGTCGCTGCTCTCCGGGATATCATCGAAAACTCCCGGGAAGAAAGAAGATGCCTCTTTCCTGACCTGATCCTTGGTCATGCTCCCCAGAGGGAAAAGGATCCTGGGAAGCATATCTACAGGGATCCTGTAAAGCATGTAGCTTTGGTCCTTTTTCCTGTCAAGGGCTTTGGCCAGAAGAGTACCGGCTTCAGTGTTCCTTGAAAGGGCATAATGGCCGGACGCGACATATCCCCCACCAAGGCTGTCGGATATTGAAAACAGCAGGGGAAACTTGACCCTCTCGTTGCAGAGTACGCAGGGATTGGGTGTTTCCCCCCTTTTGTAAGCCAGGAAAAACGGTAAAAGGACTTTTTTATTAAAAAGCGATTCAGCATTTACCATAATACAACGGATCCCCAGTATCCGGGAGATGTGGGTAGCTTTCTCAGCACCTGATGCAGCCTTGTGAAGACGCATGTGCACTCCGGTGACGTCAAACCCCATCCTGACAAGAAGTGCGGCCGCAACAGCACTGTCAACTCCCCCGCTGATGCCAATGACAACTCTCACCTGTCCGTCATCCCGTTCCTGAAAAATTTCCTTGTCTGTGCAACAAGGGTAGGAAGCAATGCACATCCAAGGACTACTCCCCATTCTCCGGCAGAAAGAGGTACGATATCCAGCACTTTCTGCATCACCGGCACATAGGTTATCGAGAACTGAAGAAGAGCCGAGAATACAACTCCTGTCAAAAGCCAGGGGTTGGACATCATCTGGCCCGGATCTCTGAGAATACAGTTTCCCCTTACGTTAAAGACGAAAAAGAGCTGTGAGAACACAAGCGTATGGAAACAGATCTCTACCGCTTTTTCGGGACCGCCCGGACCGATCTTCAGGGAAAAACGGTATGCCGCAAGAACACCCATGGAAATGACCATGCCGTAAAAAACGATATTTGCCATATGTCGCCTGGTAAGTATATCCTCAAGCCTGTTCTTGGGTGGACGCTTCATTACGTCGGGCTCTGCAGGGTCGAGAGCAAGTGCCAGGGCAGGCGCAACGTCGGTGACAAGGTTGATCCATAGGATCTGAAGGGGCAGAAGAATGTAGGGAAGCCCCAGGATTATACCCCCCAGAACGGTTATCACCTCGCTCAGATTGCAGCAGAGAAGGAACAGGACGGATTTCCGTATGTTGTCAAAGATCTTCCTGCCCTCACCTATAGCGGATACTATTGTTGAGAACCGGTCATCCTGAAGTATCAGGTCCGATGCCTCCCTGCTGACCTCTGTCCCCTGGATCCCCATCGCTATCCCCACATCTGCCTGTTTAAGGGCCACGGCATCGTTAACTCCGTCCCCTGTCATTGCCACAACCTCTCCGGAGGACTGAAGTGCCCTTACTATACCAAGTTTGTGTTCCGGTGCGACCCTTGCTACTACAGAAAATTCACGGACAATTGAGGCGAGTTCCTTTTCCTCTATCCGGGAGATTTCCGTTCCGGAAACAGATCTGCCCCCTCCCTGATCAAGAATTCCCACATCACCTGCAATAGCCCTGGCCGTTACAAGATGGTCTCCGGTGACCATTATTACCTTGATCCCGGCTTCAAGGCATGATAAAACTGATTCCCTGACATCAGGCCTTGGCGGGTCGTAAATGCCTGCGACCCCCAGAAAGACCAGTTCATCGTCTCTTTCGCCCCATGCAAATGCCAGGGTTCTCATACCCTGTGACGCCATGTCCTCAATGCGGTTCATCCACCCGGATTTCTGCTCATCGCCAAAGATCTCTGCCCTGCCTCCTGAATGGATATGACCGGCGGACTGGATTATCAACTCGGGAGCGCCTTTCACTGCAACTCCATCACTGTGCCAGGTGATCATCCTCATCGTCCGGGAATCGAAAGGTTCCTCCCTTAGAACAGGATTTTCACGCCTGAGAGTTTCAACATCTACCCCGATGGAAAGGGCATATCTCAAAAGGGCCACTTCCATGGGGTCTCCAACGCTGGCATCCCCACTGATGTGTGCCTTGTTGCAGAGCACAGAGACCTTCAACAGGAGTTTTTCGCTTTGGTCTTCGGCCGGAACCAGGACCTTCACCGCCATGTCATTCATCGTAAGGGTGCCGGTCTTGTCGGTGCAGATCACCGTCGTTGAGCCCAGGGTCTCCACGGAAGCCAGGTTCCTTACGAGGGCGTTCCTCTTTGCCATGCGGTGTACCCCTATGGCAAGGGTCATGGTTGCGACAAAGGGAAGTCCCTCGGGGACGGCGGCAACGGCAAGGGCTATCCCCGTCTCTATCATTCTCACAGCCCCCCTGCCCTGAAGAACCCCCAGTCCCGAGACAGCAACCGCTATGCCCAGGACCATTCTGATCAGGAGGCTGCTGAGCCTTGACAGCCTCTCTTCAAGGGGTGTCGTTGCCTTTTCGACCGTGGAAAGAAGAGAACTGATCCTCCCTATCTCGGTATTCATACCCGTCGCAAATACTATTGCCCTGGCTGATCCCCTTACTACGGCGGTACCTGAAAACAGGCAATTTGTCCGGTCAGGGAGTTCGGTATCAGGAGCCAGCGTTTCCAATGACTTGTCGACAGGGAGAGACTCGCCTGTCAGCACAGCTTCGTCAACTCCGAGGTTGTACTGTTCGATAAGACGGGCGTCTGCAGGAACGACATCGCCGGCTTCAAGAAGTATGATATCCCCGGGTACAATGGCGGCAGCGTTAATCTTGATGACCACCCCCCCCCTAAAGACCACAGCCGTAGGGGAGATCATTGATCTGAGGGCAAGAAGGGCTTTTTCGGCCCGGAATTCAGTTGCAAATCCGATAAATGCGTTCAACAGGATCACGACCAGAATGGCCGTAGCATCAAGGATCTCCTTCATGAAAAGGCTAATAAGGGATGCACCCGCCAGGAGGTAGATCATGGGTGTCATGAATTGTCCAAGGAGGTTCTTCCACCATGGATCCGGATCACCTGGATCAAGCTGGTTTGGACCAAGCTCCTTCAGAATTTCTCCGGCTTTCTCCGGATCCATCCCTGCTTCTGGGTCCACTTGAAATGCAATCAGGATCTCCGCTGTATTCAGGGAATGTGCCTGCGACGGATCGATCAACGCTGGTTGCTCCTCTCTGCCTCCGGGCAATATAAAGAATAAACCCTGCAGTTTTTTCATGCCAGGGGGTTGAGTGCCTGTGTAATGGGCCTTACAATGCCTCTTGAATGGAGGCTCGGATTTCAATATGCGAAGACATGTAGCCATCAGGGTTTCTGGAATAGTACAGGGCATCGGCTTTCGTCCTTTTTGCAGCCGGCTTGCTGCAGAGACCGGTCTTGGCGGTTCGGTCAGGAATAACGCAGAGGGAGTAATGATCGAACTTTACGGCAGCCCTGAAAGCATTCTCACTTACATCCGGAGACTGCAGACTGATTGTCCTACCCTGGGGCACATACAGTCTATAGATATACTCGTGGACGAGCCTGATTTATCGGGTTCCGACAGTACTTTTGAAATACTTCAGAGCGGACGGTCCGGGGAAAACCTGACCCTGATCCCCCCGGATATCGCCACATGTGACGATTGCCTGTCAGAAATGAAAGACCCAGGGGACAGGAGATTCCGCTATCCCTTCATCAACTGTACCAACTGCGGGCCCCGTTTCTCAATTATAGAGTCTCTGCCTTATGACAGACCTCATACAGCCATGTCGGGTTTCCCTATGTGCGCCCCATGCATGAGAGAGTATTCCGATCAAGGTGACAGGCGTTTTCACGCCCAGCCAGTTGCATGTGATACCTGCGGCCCTTCCCTGTCACTCGTGCTTCCCGACGGTACTGTCCTGTCCAGGGGGGACAGGGCGCTCCGCGAATGTGTGGGCTTCCTCCAAAGGGGTTCTATCGTTGCAATAAAGGGACTGGGGGGCTTCCATATAGCCTGCCTGCCGGAAGACTCTGTCCTGGTCGAGTTGAGGAACAGAAAAAAAAGACCGCATAAACCTTTCGCACTAATGATCCGTGAAGAAAGTGTCGCAAAACAGATAGTTCATCTGACAGCATTTTCAAGACTGCTCCTGAATTCACCGAGACGACCGATAGTGATATGTCCCAAAAGAAATGGGTCTCCAGTCTCCGAACATGTAGCCCCTTATCAGGATTCACTGGGGATCATGCTGCCATATACCCCACTTCATCATCTTGTCATGGAAGAGATACCCATTCTTGTTATGACAAGTGCGAACCTTTCCGATGAACCTGTTATTTCCGATAACCGGGAGGCCCAGGAAAAGCTGGGAAAAACGGTAGACCTCTTCCTGATGCATGACAGACCTGTCAGCATGAAAATAGACGACTCTGTCGTTACATCTTCGGGAAATTTTCCAGTCATGATCAGAAGGGCCCGCGGGTTTGTTCCGCACCCTATACTTGTAAAGCGTAAAATGCCTCAGATCCTTGCGGCCGGTGCCGAATTGAAATCCACATTCTCGCTTACAAGGGATCAGACAATTTACACCAGCCAATACCTGGGTGATCTGAAACAGCTCGAAACAGCAGTTTATTACGAAAGGACACTGAAACACTTCATCAGCCTTTTCGGACTGAAGCCCAGACTCCTGGCGGCAGATCTTCACCCTTCATATGCCTGCACGGGCATAGCAGAAAAAGTAATGGGAAGACCTGATGATACACTGCTTGTCCAGCACCACCATGCCCATCTGGCAGCCTGTCTTTCCGAGAACGGTTTTGAGGGACCGGCATTGGGGATAATTCTTGACGGTACAGGGCTGGGCACCGACCGAAAGGTCTGGGGAGGAGAATTCCTGCTGGGTGACTGCAGTTCTTTCACCAGGGCCGGTCACTTCAGGGAGGCGCCATTACCCGGCGGGGACAGGGCTGTTGTTGAACCCTGGCGTTTTGCCCTTTCGCTTCTGTCCGTAGTTTACGGAGACGCCGAAGCGGAAATTCTGGCAGGTCATCTGTGGCCGGATCTGAGGGAAAGGATAGGTCCTGTGCTTGGAACTCTTGGCATTTCACCCGTCACATCCTCCTCGGGGCGGCTTTTCGACGCTGTCTCGGCACTGACGGGGATCAGAAGGGTGATCTCCTATGATGGCCAGGCACCAATGGAGCTGGAATCAGCGTCAAAAGGCTCAGGCACTGCTGCACCTTTCAGCATTCAAAAGACAGAGGACGCCCTCGTGCTTGACTGGGAACCGGCCATCAGATGGATAGTATCCGAGGGGCTTTCAATCGGCAGGGAAAGGGTCGCTGCAGCTTTTCACATGGGACTTGCAATGGCTCTGTCTGATGTTGCGCTTGAGTTGTCGGAACGCCATGGCATCAGGACCGTAGCTCTCTCCGGGGGGGTATGGCAGAACAGGAGGCTTCTGGGTCTGACTTTACCCTTGCTCAGGAAGAGGGGTTTGGAAACCCTTGTGCACAGGGCCCTGTCCCCGAATGATGAATGCGTATCCATAGGGCAGGCAGCCATTGCCTCATCCTACTGGTCCGGGAAAGGCAATTGAAAACAGGTACGGCCATGCTGACATTTGTCTTTCAGGAAGTCGCCTAGGCGAACCTGGGCCCGTAGTCTATGCTGCTGATCATATCCAGTTTCCTTAGGCTGTGTATTGCATCGATGTAACGGATCGTACCGCTTTTCGAACGCATGACTATGGAGTTGGTTACTATCCTGTCACCCTCGTACCTTACACCTTTAAGCATTTCTCCATCGGTTATTCCAGTGGCCGCAAAGAAGACGTTGTCCGATGTGACCAGGTCATCCAGCTCCAGGATCTTGTTAAGATCCATTCCCAGTTCACGGCATTTTGCAGCCTCTTCGCTGTTCCTGGGCCAAAGCTTGCATTGCATGCAGCCCCCGACGCACTTCAGGGCACAGGCACTTACTACAGCTTCAGGCGACCCCCCGACACCGATAAGCATGTCAATTCCGCTTCCTTTTTTACAGGTCATCAGTGCTCCTGCAATATCACCGTCGGATATCAGCCTAATTCTTGCCCCGCATTGTCTTATCTCCGAGATCAGCTGTTCATGGCGAGGTCGGTCAAGAACGACAACAGTAACGTCCTCGACGGATTTTCCAAGGACTTTCGACACCTTGTAAAGGTTTTCCGATACAGGGGCTTCGATATCTATTGAGCCAGCAGCTTCCGGCCCTACCGCGATCTTGTTCATGTAGAAAATGTGTTTGGGGTCGAACAATGTGTTTCGTTCAGAAAGGGCGACAACACTTATTGCGTTGGGGCGCCCGAGCGAAAGCAGTCTTGTTCCGTCGATAGGGTCAACGGCTATATCAACTTCAGGCGGATTTCCGGTTCCCAGCTTTTCTCCGTTGTAAAGCATAGGGGCTTCATCCTTTTCCCCTTCCCCTATAACAATGGTCCCATCCATTTCGATGGTGTTGAGCATGAATCTCATCCCGTCGACAGCAGCCCTGTCGGAAGCGTTCTTTTCCCCCCTCCCCATCCAGCGTCCGGCAGCCATTGCTGCCGCTTCAGTGGCTCGTACAAGCTCCAGGGCCATATTCCTTTCGGGAATGTTCATGAAAAGCCACCTCACTTTCCCATTTCTGAGATACCGTTATCCGGTTCCGGGAAACGACCGAACACTTCATCGACAAATCTCAGGTAGAACCTGGTATCAAATAGTTTTTCGATCTCCTCCCTTGAGAAGACCCGCATTATTCTCTCATCCGCCTCAAGAATCTCGAGAAATGGTTTGTCCTCCTCCCAGCAAAGCATTGCCAGTTCCTGAACAATAGCATAGGCTTCTTCCCTGGTGAACCCCTTTTCCACCAGACCTAAAAGGATACGCTGGCTGAATACGAGTCCTTTTGAAAGGTCCAGGTTTCTGGTCATTCCTTTCTCGAGGACTCTCATGCCTTCTATTACTTCAAGGCTTTTCTTGAGCATGTAATGGGTAATGTGAAAGGCATCAGGCCATATTATCCTTTCTACGGAAGAGTGACTGATATCCCTTTCATGCCAGAGGGGGATATTTTCCATAGAAGCGATGGCATACCCCCTCAACAGTCGGGCCATTCCACAGATACGTTCGCATATTACCGGGTTTTTCTTATGGGGCATGGCTGACGACCCCTTCTGGTCTTTTGAGAAAGGCTCCAGGACTTCAAGCACTTCGGTTCTCTGGAGATGACGGATCTCCTGGGCGATCCGTTCCAGGCCGGAACCCAGCAATGCCAGGGCATTAAGGACCTCGGCGTGCCGGTCTCGCTGAAGGATCTGGGTTGATACTTTCGCCCTCCCCAATCCCAGCAATTCACAAACCCTCTTCTCGATGGAAGGCGGACAATGTGCGTATGTTCCCACTGCACCCGAGATCTTCCCGGTGCTTATTGTCTCAAGTGCTGCCCGCAGACGTGACTGGTCCCTGCACATTTCTTCATGCCAGTTCAACATTTTGAGACCGAAAGAGAGTGGTTCCGCATGAACTCCATGGGTCCGCCCGACGCAGGGCGTGTTCTTGTATTTCCAGGCCTGCGCAAGAATGGATCCCGCCAGCTTCTTCAGTTCGTCCTGGATCACGCCGATCGACCTTGATATCAGAAGTGAGGAAGAGGTATCAATAACATCGCTGCTGGTAAGGCCGAGATGGATGAACCTTCCGTCAGGCCCCACCATTTCGGCAACGGACGACACAAAGGCTACCATATCGTGATGTACAGAATCCTCTATCTCATGGATCCTTTGAAGATCAATTGCGGATCGTTCCAGGATGTTTTCAAAGG
This sequence comes from uncultured Synergistaceae bacterium, assembly GCA_964486375.1. Lineage (GTDB taxonomy): Bacteria > Synergistota > Synergistia > Synergistales > Thermovirgaceae > UBA4066. Next base: position 9,017 of record CAZAMZ010000007.1, read on the forward strand.
CTTCTCGGGGAATGACCCCCTCCTCCATCCAGGCACGGCAGGCCGCCAACTCCACCTCCAGCCAGGTCCTGAAGCGGTTCTCGTTGGACCAGAGTGCCGACATTTCTTCAGTTCGGTATCTTTCGATCAAGGTATCCATGTCCCCCCTTGGGCTGAAGTGGCCGAAAGCCAGTCCTCCCTGACATCATCCAGGAATTTATCGTACACCCCACTGGCAAAATCAGGGAAGGTGCAATCGAAGGGAACCCATTTTTTCCTCATGTACCTCAGGGTAACTTCGGCGAAGATCCCTTTACCGACAAATATCCTGTGTGCATGATCCTTGGTCGATGCAAGAACCAGTCTGGAACCGTTGACGTAGCCGGGATCGATATTGACCCGTCTTGTATCTCCGCTCCTGCGCTCAATCTCACAGGTGACATGCTTCCACCCGGCCAGTTCTCCGGCTCCCTTGAGACCACCGAACGAGACAAATGTCCTTTTCAGGACAGGAGCAATATTCCTGTAATAGTCTGTATGGTCAAAGGGGAATGTGTCGCTCCGTCTTTCCACATTGCCCCAGTGATCGCCAAGTCTCACAAGGGTCCAGTCAAGCCAGGAATCATCCGGGTGAAGAATGCCCACAATCCTAATTACTGCCGGCTGCAAATTACTGCCCCCGTTCCTGTCTTCCCAAAAGTGCATCTACAAACTCTTCCGGCTGGAAAAGAACGAGATCCCCGATATCCTCTCCTACACCTACGTACCGGACGGGAAGTCCCATTTCATAGCCCGCGGAAAGTATAATCCCCCCCCTGGCTGCATGGTCGTATTTTGTAATGATCAGGCCCGTCAAGGATACGGATCCTCCGAATACCTCGGCCTGTTTCAGTCCGTTCTGTCCTGAAACGGCATCGACGACCAAAAAGGATTCCAGGGTCCATCCATTACAGTTGCGGTCTATGATCCTTGCTATCTTGGACAGTTCCTCCATAAGGTTGGTCTTGTTCTGGAGCCTTCCGGCAGTGTCCACAACAAGACAATCAAACTGTCCAGCTTCAACGGATCTTATGGCGTCAAAAACGACAGCCCCCGGGTCCCCTCCGGCCGGGTGGGCAATAACCCTTACTCCAGCCCTGCTTCCCCAGATGTTCAGCTGCTCCACGGCACCTGCCCGGAAAGTATCCGCTGCTGCGATCAGCACTTTTTTCCCCTCGTTGCGCAGGATCCAGGACAATTTGGCTGCAGTTGTTGTTTTCCCGCTTCCGTTCACTCCGGTCAGCAGAACCACCGTTGGAGCACCCGAGAAACGGACCGGCATTCCTGTACCCTTCATTTCCCTCAGTTTTGCCGAAAGGATAGAAGACAGTATTCCCAGGGCCTCGCTGTTACCGGTATCATTTCTGATCCTTTGCCGAAGGGAAAGAAGGATCTCCTCTGTCTGTTTATAACCGACATCACCGCTGATAAGCATCTCTTCAAGGGATTCCCAGAAATCAATGTCCCTGGACCCCCTGGAAAAAAGGTCCTTTATGGACCATTTTCTTCTTAATCCCTCAAGTTTCTCGTTCAGTTTCCCGAACATATTCAAAGCACCTCCGCTGAGAAGGGGATGTCACTGTTTTGTATTATCGGTCTTGATGTTCCTCGATCTCCTTCTTCGCGGGCGTTTCTTCTCCCCCTGTTTGGGAGAGGAAAGGCCAGATACGGTTTTCCCATCCGGTGCGTTCTGATCGTTCTGATTGCCCTCGTTTTCACTGCCCCTCTTCCGGGCAGGAATGCTCCTTCTCTTTTTCCTTTTCTTTACCTGGGATTCTTCCCTGGTTGATGGCTCTATCCTGTTCCCCTTTTCCCTGGGTGGACCTGTCTCGTCTTTTTCCTGTCCGGTTTCACTTTCCGGGATCACGGGAGTTTCTTCTTTTCGTTCAGTATTTCGTTTTACCGGCAGCTCAACTATCTCTGGAACTGTGACTCCATCGGTGGTTTCGTTCCATACGTCCCCCTTCATTACCGTTTCCCTAAAAGCGTTGAAATCCTTCACATCGATCATGATCTCCCCGCTGCCTGGTGCAATTATCCTTACCTTTTCATTAGCAACATCAATGCCGGAGACAATAAAATTCGTGGTCAGCGTCTTGATCTTCGAACCTGGACCGGGCAGACCTTTCCAGATCTCCCGGTAGTTCTCGTGTTCATATCCCATACAGCACATAAGCCTGCCGCATATTCCAGAGATCTTTGTAGGGTTCAATGCCAGGTTCTGTTCCTTGACCATCCTGATGCAGATAGGCGCAAAACGGTTAAGCCAATAGCTGCAGCAGCAAGGCATTCCGCAAGGTGACATCCCCTTGACGACCTTTGATTCGTCCCTGACCCCTATCTGCCTCAGTTCGATCCTTGTCTTGAATTCCTTTGCAAGGTCTCTTACATAGGCCCGGAAATCAACTCTCTGTTCCGCTGTGAAATAGAAGAAAAGCTTCTTCCTGTCCAGCAGAAATTCGACATCCACCAGTTTCATCTCAAGCTCGTGGGCCTTAAGAAGTTCCCGGCCTTTGACAAGGATCCGGTCTTCATCTTTTTCCTGTAGTGTCCGCTCAGCCATATCCTCTGCTGTGGCTATCCTGATGAACCTTGCATCCTGGAAGGCCGGCTCGCCACCTCTCGGAGTTCCTTCGGCACCGTTGAGCGCCAGGTCGCTTCTGTAAGCTTCAGCCTGTTCCTTCGTTATGTGACCGGCAAGAATTCCTGTCTCTTCCCCCCTTGCGGAAGAAAGTATGATCCGGGTCCCCTTTGCCATATCCGGTTCAACATCGGCAAGAAAACCAAGGTAACGTGGTTTACCAAAGATCGCCAAATAACTCTTCAAGCTGCACCTCTCCTTCAAGACTTGCCATTGCCAGGTCCTGGATCATGGGCGTGCTCAGCTTCCCCCTGTCTGCAAGCTGGCATAAAAGATCAAGGTTGGCCGCCCTTACGAGATCTTTACCGGAGACAAAAAACCTGACCCAGGTTTTCAGTTCACCTGCCAATTCCCTGGGATCAAGTCTTCGGGTCTTTCCGGCCCATTTGATAAAATCCGCGACACCTGCCGGGACGTTTTCCACAATAAGGGTCTCCCGGTCATCATCCCTGAAACTAAATTGCCTCAGGCGACTTCTCAGGGTAGGTATCATTACGTCCTCCTCCAGAAGGAGCATCATTGTCCCTGTAGAAGGCGTCTCTTCCGTTATCTTCAGAAGACTGTTCGAGGCTGGCAGGGAAAGCCTGTCCGCAGCAAATATTACTGCAATCCTTTTTCTGGAGCTGAAGGGCTTGAGCGACAATTCCTCCCACAGTTTCCGGCATTCTTCTATTCCTGGAGGTTCATCGGGCCTGCCGAAGAACAAAAGGTCCGGATGGCTTTCACCTGTCCATTCGAGGCATGCCGGACAGAGATCTTCCCCTGTACCTGAAAAACAAAGCACCTTTTTCGCGCATGAAACAGCGCAATCCCTGTGAAATTCCAAGGGGATCACACAAGCAAAGGGCTGGGAGGACGGCAGAGATCCTGCTAACGTGGCGACCTTTTCAATAAAGGCGGGGATCCTTTCATCTGTCGCGAATTCCTCCAATAACATCGGCTCTTCTCCATTCCATGTGGCTCAGGATGGGTCTTCCTTTTCTTCGATCCGGCTCATGATCTTCGATACGATCTTATCTGTAAGGTCTTCTGCCGGGGCCATCCCATCCAGCCTTATGATCCGTTCCGGTTCAATCCTGCAAAGGGACTCGTAACCGGAAGCGATCCTTTTCAGCAACTCGAAGTCGCATTCAAACCTGTCAGGATCGGTTGATCGCGAGTTTATTCTTTCCATGGCTATGTGGACGGGGATATCAAGCCAGAAAGTCAGGTCCGGGTCTGGGAAAGACGCCAGGGACAAGATCCCCTCCAGGATATCTCCGGGAAAACCTTTGCCGAAAACCTGGTAAGCAACGGTTGAATCGGAAAACCTTTCGCATAGGACAACCTTACCTGAACGGAGAGCAGGTTTGATAACCCTTTCGATATGTTCTGACCTGTCAGCCAGGAAAAGAAAGACCTCCGTCCAGGTGCTTTTCATGCCTCCTGAAAGGATGACAGAACGTATCGAGCCTCCTCCATCCCATCCTCCCGGTTCGAAGGTCCTGACGATCCTTTCCTTTCCCAGACTGCGGGAAAGGCTTTCAAAAGCTGCCCTGGACTGGGTGGTCTTTCCTGATCCGTCGATACCCTCAAAAGACACGAACAAGCCCTCAACCTCCATCATTTCAGAAGCGATAGTAAAACCCTGCGGAACCGGAACCTCCCTTGTCCCTTTCAAGATACCTGTAAAACACTCCCCATCTCTCTCCTAACCTGTACCTGCCATCGATGGACCAGCTTCCGCCGTCTTCGTTCCACCACTGAGCCCCTATGGAAAAGGGCCCATTTTCACCCGATGGGAAAAACATGATCCCCGCTCCGGCATATCCCCTGACTGCACCACCCCAAAACCTTACACGGTCCATGCTGTAACCCAGGGCGGCGGTAACCCCAGGGTCTGCACCAATATCCTCAGCCCCGATAAGCAACCCCATGTTTTTCGACCGGCTGCTGACCCACAAGGAAATATCGGCCAGCAGGTCACCCTGGGACGGCCCCGAAGAGACTCCATGAATACCCAGGGAGCCTTCAAAGGCAATATCTTCTATGTCAGAAATAATGCGGTTGGCTTTCCCAACAATATCCTTTGCCTGCTGGATCCGTGAACCTGCATCATGTTCTTCATCAAAAAGCGCGTCTTCCACGCGGCGGGCAAGTTCTTCCACGCTTCTGGCCGCATCACCAATTCTTACTACCATCTGCCGCAGATCTCTGCCGGATGTACCCTCCTCATCGAACTGTTTCACTACGCTTTCAAGGTTCTCAAGTACTGAAGAAAGGGTCGTCAGGGACCGGGATAAAGCCTTCCGGTTTTCCTCAACTACTACGTCAAGTCTTTCCGTAAGGCCCGAGAATGATTCCCCGGCCTTATGGACCTGATCCCTTGCCTCCCTTGAAAATTCCTGGAAGTCATCTGCCGCGTCGGTCAGTTTGGCCAGGAAGGAGTTGATGTTTGAAAACGTTACCTGGACTCCTCCAAGGCTTTTTCGGATATCGGCAAGTATTTCATCAAATGACGGAGGAATGGTTCCTGCGACTACATCGCCCTGGGTAATTCCGGCAGAGGAAGAACCTCTGGTGACCTTCACCCTTGGTTCACCCAGAAGTCCTCCCGTATCGATAGTGAACCGGCTGTCAGAGGGGATCACCACATGACCCTTGACGGAAACCTTTACGAGAACCCCTTCTTCCATCAGATCTATACTGTCCACCCTGCCTGATTCAACTCCTGACACAAGCACGGGGGCTCCGGGATCCAACCCCATGGCGTCCAGAAATACGATCCCGAAGGAATAACCGTACTGACCGAAACGGGCTCCTCCGCTTACAAATACCAGGGCACCCAGAAAGGTGATCGCAATGAATACTACAAGCCCTACCTTCATCTCCTTGTTCATATCCCTCTTCCCCCCGCACCCTCGACGGCAAGCATCCCTTCAGCAAAACGTCTTACCCCAGGATGCTCCGCCCGGCTCCATTCCTCCGGCTCTCCACTCCATGATATCTTTCCATCGTTCATAAGAAGAAGCCTGTCGCCTATGCCCATGGCAGAAACGATATCGTGGGTGACAACAAGAACACTGAATCCTAATTTGGCACAAAGGTCAAGAACAAGCTGATCGATATGGCGGGCTGTCATAGGATCAAGCCCTGTAGTAGGTTCATCAAGCAGGAGAAGGGAAGGGCTATGAACAAGAGATCTTGCGATAGCCACTCTTTTTCTCATGCCTCCGGAAAGTTCCGACGGAAATTTTTCCCGGACATCTCCCAGTTCTACGTGATCTAGCATATCCAGAACCATGGAGGAAATTCTCTCCGGATCCTCCATCCCTCTGCAGTATTTTAACGGGAACGCTATGTTCTGGCCTACCGACATGGAGTCGAACAGGGCACCTCCCTGGAAAACAACACCCAGTTCCCTTCGAATATCGATCAGGTCCGTTTCCTCGGTCTCCGGCTCTATCCTCTTCCCGAGCAGTTCAATAAACCCTTTGGCTGGTTTTATCAGACCTGCAGCGAGGCGAAGGGTCGTGGTCTTCCCGCAGCCCGAGGGCCCCATAAGGCAGGTCACCTTTCCGGCATGAAGTTTCATGTCAACGTTGCTGATTACCTCTCGTCCGTCGAAAGCCGCGTAAACACCGTGCATTTCCATGATCGGGTTCATGGTTTCACCCCTTGATCCCGCCAAAGAGAAGGGTTGATAGAATGTAATTGAAAACAAGGACAAGCATATTGCCCCACACAACAGCCCTTGTAGTTGCAGAGCCGACTCCCCTGGCTCCCTGACCGGCCATGAACCCCTGTCCACAGGCGGATATGGTTATCAGGAGACCAAATACGGCAGCCTTCAGGAGACCTCCGTACACATCGGAAGGCTCAAGAAGAGCCTCAACGGATCGCCTGAAAAGGTGTCCATTCACACCGTGGGCGGAAACATAGAGGAAACCGCCACCGACCCCGATCACGAATGAAAAAAGGGTGAGCACAGGCAGCATTATCAAACCCGCAAGCATCCTGGGTACGCCGACAAACACAAACGGATCAAGTCCGAAGGTCCGCAGGGCGTCGATCTGTTCCGTCACCTTCATTGAACCTATCTCCGCTGCCATGGCTGCGCCGATACGCCCGCTTACAACAAGACCCGTCAATACCGGGGACATCTCCCTGACCATGCTGAGGGCGATAACTCCCCCGATATACCCCGTTGCCCCGAAGCGCACAAACTGGTCAAGGGTCTGAACGGCGAGAACCATTCCGGTAAATGCGCTGGTTATGGATATGACCAGGACCGATCCTACGCCTACCCTTTCCAGCTGTTCAAGAAGATCATCCCTGCTCCAGGTCTTGTAGAAAAGGCCTGTTGATGCCCGGAAAGTCAGGATCGCAAATTCTCCAAGGGTCGAAAATAGGTCAATGGCCTGTCTGCCGATCCATGAGAGCAGTTTCAGGACCTTTCCCCCCTCTACTCTGGAACCACCCTTATCATCCTTCTCAGAAGACCGTCAACAAAATAGTTTGACCTGTAACTCTTGTAGGAACCTTCTTTTTTCATCTCTTCCTTGATCTGGCTCAACAGTTTTTTCTGTGATTCCTCATCTGCAGCCATTGCCAGCGGATCGTCACTGAGGGAACGGAAACTTCTAACCTCGGCGACAACTTCGTCATTCGTTTCCATTGCCGAGAACTCGCCGAGAAGCTCCGACAGGCTCCTTATAGTCCTCCAGCCCTGCATGATAGAGTCCTGCCCGGGTTCCTCTATTCCGCCACCCCTGACGACGACCTCACAGACGCCCTCGGCATCCTGGGGCGCCCTGAGGGTCAGTTTATGCAGGACCGGTTCCTTTCTGTAGGGGCGCAGTGTTATCTCTACATCAAAACTCCCCCCAGGGGGTACGATGTTCCTGGAAAGATTTACGTCCTCGATCAGAACCACCCGTGGGTCTGCTGTAGCTTCGATATCAAGGTGAACACCAAAAGGCGCAATAGCCGAAAAAGGGTTCAGCGAAACAGCGTTGACCAGATCCGTGAACTCCGACAGCATGTTCTTTGCAAGGTCCGTTGCCGAGAAGAACATGTTCGTCCTTTTCCATCCTTCCGCCAGTCTTCCGCCCTCGATCTTCATGGTGACCTTCGCGCTTCCCTCACCTATTCTGCCCCAAACGTTATCGACCAGGCCTGTGACCATTTCGGGGATGACCTTGGTCATCATAAAAGGGTCGCTGGCAGTTTTGAATCTTTTGAAGGTGACTTTTCCCGAGTCAACGTCCCTGAAGTTGAGGGAGATATCCATAACGGGAGCGAACTGGCCGAGAAGGCCACCTATTGCCTGAGGCCTGTCCTGGGTAACTGTGCCGACAATGGAAGTGGGTGTCCCGATCTTGAAAGGTGTGTCCAGGCTCGGGACAACTTCGTGGATCCATGCCCTTGCCAGGGGAAAGGCTACAGCCCCCCGGCTGGTGAAAGGGTGGGCAAAAGCAAGGAATCGCCCGTCGTTCGAGACAGCCGTCAGTGTCCCCGTTGCCGCGAGGGAGACATCACCCCAGGCCACCAGAACGCTTACCGCTTCACCGGGTTCAAGGACCGGAGAATACTCGACCGGGATCGAAGCCCCCCCTGCACCTCCCGGGATAAGGATCACGGGGCGGCCCAGGATCTCTTCTATCCTCTTTGCACTCCTGCTGCTGTAGCCGCTGCCGGTCAGGGGAGCGGAAAGATCGCCTGAGGAACCGCTGGGAGGGTCTGCTTTCATGGGAAAAGGGTCTCTTTGAGAGACCATGACATCTGTCGAGACGGGGTCTTCGAGTTTCAGATCGGGAAGATCCAGGGAGGGCATCCGGTCTGGCCAGTTCCAGATCTCGGCCATCTCTCCTATCGGTGTCACAAGACCCATTTCATGTTCACTGAAACTCCATCCGTAACCGATAGCCCCTATCAACTTCCCGTCCACGAATACCGGGCTTCCGCTCATCCCTGCCGCAATACCCCCTGTTCTCTCTATGACAGGTCCCGAGGCCTTGATAAGTATGAGACTCCTGGGGGTTTTCGAGGATGGAAGGACGCTAAGGACAGTGACAGGGAAAGAGACGACCCTGTCACCTTTGACTACCGTATAGGCTACCCCCTTTGAACCTTCCCTCAGTGACCCGGGGTCGAGGATACCCCCCGGGATCACGAAACTGGACGGGAATGCCCCTTTCGGCAAAAAAAACAAGGCTGAAATCAAAAGAAGAAAAAAGGTTTTTTTCATCATCTTCGAACAGACCTCCGGCAAAGGGTCATTTACCCTGTTTTCTGTATCTCAGGTAGGAGAGAACAAGATCATCTATATCTCCGTCAAGTACGCCCTGCACGTTACCTTTTTCCAGGCCGGTCCTGTGATCCTTTACCATCGTGTAGGGATGCATGACATAAGATCGGATCTGGCTTCCCCAGCCTATCTCCTTTTTCTCCCCCTGGAGGACGTTCATCTGTTCCTGCCTCTCCTGGAGCATCCTTTCGAACAGTCTTCCCCTGAGTACCTGCATCGCGCTCTGGCGGTTCATGTGTTGTGAGCGTTCGTTCTGGCAGCTTACGACTATTCCTGTCGGGATATGGGTTATCCTGACTGCCGAATCCGTCATGTTGACATGCTGGCCGCCGGCCCCTCCGGAACGGTAGGTGTCAATCCTCAGATCCTGCGGGTCTATTTCGATATCGACATCGTCAGGAAGTTCAGGAGACACATTCAGGGATGCAAAACTCGTATGCCTTCTCTTTGCCGTATCGAAGGGTGATATCCTGACAAGGCGATGTACGCCTCTCTCGCTTTTCAGGTACCCGTAAGCAAAAGGACCGGACACGAGGACGGTGGCAGATTTTATCCCTGCCTCTTCGTCTTCTATCAGTTCCAGTATACGGGTTTTGAATCCCTTGTTCTCAGCCCAGCGGATATACATCCTGAGAAGGATCTCCGCCCAGTCCTGTGAATCATGTCCTCCGGCTCCCGGGTGGATCCCGAGTATGGCGCTGGATTCATCATACTCCTCGTCGAGCAGGAGAAGAAGTTGCTCTTCGTGGACAAACTTTTCGAGAGCTGATGCGCGCTCAAAGAACTCCTTTTCCAGTTCCGGGTCCTCACCTGGTCCGACAAGGTCCGATATCGCCTGAAGGTCCTCAAGCTCAACGGAAACGTTTTGCCACGCATCCTTTTTAGCCTGCAGTCTTGCAAGACTCCTGGTCACTTCCTGGGCATCATTCCTGCCCCAGAAATCCGGGCCGGAAGTGACCTCTGCCAGTTCTGCTATGCCGGCATCGATCGAATCCGGGTCAAAGGCTGTCCTTCAGCTCGGCAGCCAGCGAGCGAAGTCCCTCCATCACGGTTGTCATTGAAACCTGTGCCATATTTCCCCTCCATATGATGCTCCCATTTACCGGGAGTGTTAATATTGGCCATTACAGGCATTTCATTATATCATCACACCAGCCCGAGTGAAGGAGAAGGACAAAACGCCCATGGACCCTGTAACCGGAACCAGGATAGCTGTCCTGAAAAAACTGCTTGATGCCGGGGGAGAGACCGTTTCCGGGGGGGTACTGTGCAGGACCCTTGGGCTTTCAAGACAATCCGTCTGGAAAGCTGTCAAGTCCTTACAGGAAGATGGCCACTTCATTGAAGCAGTGCCTGTAAAGGGATACCGTTACATTTCCCCGCCGGATAACGATCTTGACCCTTCAATGCTGGAAGCGCTGTTGCTCGACTGCCCCTGGGGCCACCCTGTCCTTTACCGGGAAAGGCTTGAATCGACCCAGACACCTGCAAAAGAGCTGGCGCGAAAAGGTGCGGGCGAAGGCCTGGTGGTGCTGACAGGATACCAGACCTCCGGAAGGGGCAGGCTTGGCAGGAAATGGCTGTCATCCCCTGAGGGAGGGATCTATTTCTCTATCCTTATGCGTCCGGCCATACCTCCAGAATCGATCCAGATGCTTAGTCTTGTCTCTGCAATGTCCGTTCAGGATTCAATTCGCTCTGTCTGCGGTATCCAATGCCAGCTGAAATGGCCGAACGATATCATTTGGAAGGGCGCCAAGATATGCGGGATACTTACTGAAGTTTCGAGCGAACCGGGGCTTGTATATTACGCGGTGACAGGGATCGGGATCAATGCAAACTTTCCCGCAGCTTCCCTGGATTCAGAATACCCGGCGGCATCGCTCCTGTCCATACTTGGAGAGAAGGTTCACCGGGGGGAGATAATAGCAGAAGTAATAAGGGGTCTGCATAAAGGTGTTCGCAGGCTGGAGCTTCATGGGGGGGCCGATGAAACCCTTGTGGATTATGAGGCAAGAAGCGACACCATCGGGAAGATCGTACGAGTAGTCTTTGAAAACGGAGAGGTTATCGGGCAGGCTGTCGGCATAGGGAAAATGGGAGAACTCCTTGTGAAGACAGATGAAGGCGTAAGATCATTTTCAGCAGCCGATATTACCCACCTCAGGAGTATTCCCTGACCCTTCAGGACACCCTCCTTATCTGGTCCCATATCCTCAGGTACTGATCGTAAAGGAACAGGATCATGTCCCCTTCCATTCGTGGCGGCTGAAGTTCTATGAAGCCCTGTATGCCGCTTATCCTTTCAAGGATAGCGGCAGGGGTCCAGGGATCGGAAACGATTATCCATTTTTGCCTTATGGCTTCCTCGATGGCCGTTTCCAGCACATCGATACCCTGTCCTATGGACCAACCGGCCTTGACGCTGGAGGGCGGTCTGATTACCTTGTCCGCTGCAGCCTGAAGCCATCTTCCATATTTCCACGAAAGATCGAGGATAGTGCTCTTCCCTATCATGTTGCGTCCTACTATTACAGTGCTGTCGATCCTGGCCTGGAACTCCGCCAGTCTCCGTTGAAAATAGTCGTACTGTTCAGGTTTGCATTCCGACAGGATCTGAAGGATCCTAAGTCCGATGAAAGGAAGGGCAGCAGGATCCATGAAACTCTCTTCTGAGACTGCCGACGTGGAGATCTTTTCATAAAGGAAAAAGGGGGAGACCTTTTCCTCGAGACCCTTGCCAAGGACCTGAAGCGCTTCCTGCCTGTCCAGGGAAAGAACGATCGCCCCCTCAGGGGGTGTCTTTCTGACCTTGATCGTTTCACCCGATTCGCCCCATAGAAGAAGGGGGTTTACCTCAACCTGCACACCGCCAATAAAACGTGTCAGCATTGCAAGCCAGGGGTTGGTCACCCAGAGTTCAATTGCTTCGCACCTGCC
>CAZAMZ010000008.1:0-20400 GCA_964486375.1 uncultured Synergistaceae bacterium
CCCTTTCTCCAGTGACGGCGACCATTCTAGAGATGGAACGAATTGTTGTCAAGACAAATAGCCCCCCCGGGGATGATAGCCTTGGAAGGGACACCTTTTGGAGCTTTCCGGCAGCAGGGTTTAGAATGTTCAAGGCAGTTCGCGGCATCTTCATATTTTTGGGCAAGGAGAATTCCGTTTTGTCGACGCAGCCTGAAATATTTGAACAGCTTGTGTCTTCTTTACACGAACTTTTCAAGGGGAAACAGTGTATCCGTTCCGAGTGCGGTTTCTCCTGGGTTGCCCTGTTTTTCAGGGGATACGAAAAACCGCTGTTCCTCTGCTGGAGAGACCCCTTCTCAGGACTGTGCCTTGCTACGGAAGAAAATGTTACCGGACTTGTTATTACTGAAAATGGAACACCCCCCTTTTCTGAAGCCCTGAGAAAGTACATGGTACGATCATCTCTTGTCCGCATCAACAGGATCGGCGGGGACAGGGTCATTGCCATGGAATATTCAAGGAAAATCGGGCCCGGGATCTCTAGGAAAAGCAGCCTCGTCTGTGAGTTTGCCGGAAAAAGATCCGGTATTTTTATTATTGATGAATCAGGGAAGATCATCGAAAGCTCTCGCAAACATCGCGAACAGGCCGATCCATCACCTGAAGGAAGACCGGGTTGCCTCTATTCTCCCCCGACAGCATTCCAGGGTTATTCTCTTGCTTCACAGGATGGACCCGATCTATTCTATTGCCTTGAAAGCATAACAGGAATAGGGAAAAGGCTGGGTTCGCAGCTCGTGAAAAATTGGCACCTTTTTCCCCGGAAGGACTGGTCATATATGATATCACGGGTCATAAAACGGGACATGCCCCCTATCAACAGACCAGGTTTGCGTCTCCAGATTATCGGCAAGGACATATCGATTTTCCCTGTCCTGCTCGGGAATAATCCTTCCCTGGGAGGAGATATTGCAGATGTGCTGGCCGATACTACTATCCTTCCCCTCTCAAGGGACAGGCTTCGGAATTTTAAAAACCGCCTGCTGAAGGATGCCGGGGCTGTCAGCCGGAGACTGTCATCCATGAGATCCGGGCTGACGGATCAGATCCGCCGGGCGAAAGATGCATGGGTACACAAGGCTTCCGGAGATCTGCTTCTTTCAGGTTCACGAAATATTCCAAGGGGTTCTGTTTCTGTTACACTGCCTTACTGGGACGGGGATCATTACAGGGATCTGGACATCAGGATCGATCCTGCATTGTCAATATCCCAGAATGCCCAGGCATACTACAGAAAATTCAGAAAACAGGCCTCCCTGCGAACCGGTCTTGACGGATCCTTAAAAGCTATCGAGGAACATGAATTTGCAGTTGCGGAGTTTACTGCAAGGATCAATGCTACGGCCGACCTTTCAGAAATTGCCCTCCTGAAGGAAGAGGCAGCCGGAATTGCCGGTCCCCCGGAAATTTCAAAAGAGAATGGCCCCGTAAGAGAATACCGTTTCTTGGGGTACCGGGTAATCGCAGGAACCAACAGGAAAGCAAACAGGAGGGTAACCTTCGTGATTGCCTCACCGGAGGATATCTGGCTCCACGCCAGGGGGGTGCCAGGGGGCCATGTTGTCGTCAAACGGACCGGGCGGAACGAAATTCCTGACCCGATCGTTCTCCAGTTTGCCGCATCTCTGGCCGCTTCCCTCAGCAGGTCATCCAAAGAAACCAGGGCAGACGTGGACTACACTGTCAGAAAGCACGTAAGGGCAATCCCCGGTACGGTCGCGGAGGTAACCTATTCCAACGCAAGGACCATTAAGGTATCCCCCGACCTTTGGAAAGAACTTCTGAAAGGAACCGGATCAATTCGGGATGAATGGTCGACCTGAAGGACATGTACCTTTTATCCAGGGGGTGGGCAAAGGACAGGGCCCAGGAGTGAAGGAAAACACGTTCAAACCATGGCTCCGTCTTTTTTCTCGGGGCATAGAGAACGTCACCTACAAGAGGGCACCCGATGTGTTTCATATGCACCCTTATCTGGTGTGTTCTGCCTGTTACCAGCAGGCATCTTACCAGCGAGTACTCCTTCCTGCTCCATAAAACACTGTATTCCGTAACAGCCCTTTTACCCGTCGAAGAGATGGCCATCCTGTAACGATTCCTCGGGTTCCTTCCGATGGGCAGATCAATTGTTCCTGAGGAGTTCCTGGGTGAGCCCCAGGTCAAGGCGATATATTCCTTCCTGACCTTCCTCTCCTGAAAGGCCCGGACGAGAATGTCATGGGAGCGCCGGTTCCTTGAAACGACCATAAGGCCAGAAGTAGAACCATCCAGCCTGTGGACGATCCCGGGCCTTTCCGATGTACCTGAGTCGGCGATCTCGGGGAACTTGTGAAGAAGACCGTGCACCAGGGTGCCTGTCCAGTGTCCGGGGGACGGGTGAACGATCAGTCCGGCCGGCTTGTCAATAACTACAATATCTCCATCTTCATAGACCACATCAAAATTGACCGGCTCCGGCACAATGTCCTTCATCGGCATCGGAAGCACCCTGACGGTAAAAACCATACCAGGCCTGACGACAAGGGAGGGCTTGGTCTTTTTGCCCTGATCGGTTTGGACCTTGCCTTCCCTTATCAGGCTTTGAACATGAGTTCTTGTCTTGTCCAGTTTCCAGGCAAGAAAGACATCCAGTCTTTCACCTACCATGTCTTTCCCTGCAACAAGGGAAACAACCTGTTCTTCCGTTGCAACGGGATCTTCCAGATGCATCTCGGACATTTCCCACCCCTTGCCGCTGCAGCTAAAGAGCCCTGTCCATCCTTTCGAGAACTCCTTGACACCTCGGGCAAACCTCTTCACCTGAGATCCCTGGTTCCCTCTTCCAGCACCTTGGACATTTACCGCCAGGAGCCTTTCGGACCGCGAATTCAAGCCCCGTATCCTGGTCCTTCCAGTAGAAGGCGCCTTCTGACAGTTTATCCACTTTCTTGAAAGAGGAGACAATGGAAAGGGTTGCCCATTCTTCTCCGGAGAGGTATCCGATCGGACTGTCCTCCCCGCACGTATCAGGGACCTCAACCTCGGCATCGAGGGAATGCCCGATGGTGCCTGATGATCTGGCAAATTCAAGAGCCCTGCAGATGGCACTTCTGACGGCAAGAACTTCATCCCATCGTTTGTCCAACTCCGGATCCTGCAAATCCTCGCAAATGCCAGGCCATGATGAAAGGAAAACACTTTCAGGCAGGGCGGTTTCGATCTTTCTCATCTCCTGCCATATTTCTTCTGCCGTGAAGCTGAGCACCGGTGCAAGCAGTCTTGTCAGTGAATCCAGAATGAACCACATGGCGGTCTGACAGCTTTTCCTCGCAACTCCACCCTTGTCTTCAGCGTAAAGCCGATCCTTGCAGACGTCCAGATAGACTGAGCTGAGCTCGTTGACACAAAAATGATGGATCATGTAGGTCGGAAGATGGAACTCAAAATCCTCGTAGCCCTTTGTTGCCCTATGGATAAGCCTGTTTGTCCTTTGGAGGATCCACCTGTCGAATTCCAGCATGTTTTCAGGAGTGACCCTGTCTGTTGAAGGATTGAAATCCGACAGGTTTCCCAGCAGGAACCTGGCGGTGTTCCTGATCCGCCTGTAGGATTCAACAAGGTTCGAAAGGATCTGGTCCGAAATGCGGATATCGTTCCTGTAATCCGTTGATGCCACCCACAAACGAAGGATATCGGCACCGTATTTTTCAATTATTTCCTGGGGGGCGATAACGTTTCCGAGGGATTTTGACATTTTTCTGCCCTCTCCATCAACAATGAAACCATGGGTCAGGACCATCCTGTACGGAGCAGCATCCCTCGTAGCCACCGATGTCAAAAGCGATGTCTGGAACCATCCCCGATGCTGGTCGCTTCCCTCGAGGTAGAGGTCGGCGGGCCACTTCAGTTCGATCCGGGTCTCGAGAACTGCAACATGACTGCAGCCCGAATCAAACCAGACGTCCATAATGTCCGTTTCCTTCCTCAGGTCATGGCTGCGGCAATGAGGGCAGAAAGCAAGATCCTGAAGAATGTCCCCGGGGGAAAGCTGCCACCACGAGTTGGAACCATCTTTTTTGAAAAGTTCCTGCACCCTTCTTATCCTTACCGGATCAGCAACGGCCTTTCCGCAGGAATTACAGTAGAAAGCCGGGATCGGAACACCCCAGATCCTCTGTCTGCTTATACACCAGTCAGACCGCTCACGGACCATGTTGGCGATCCTTTCCTTACCCCAGGAAGGTATCCAGGTCACCTCGTCTATCTGTTGGAGAGCCTCCTTTCGAAAGGCGTTGACTGAAACGAACCATTGATCGGTCGCCCTGAAAATGACGGGCCTTTTGCACCGCCAGCAGTGAGGGTAGGAATGCCTTATTTTCCCGCTCCCAAGAAGCCTGCCATTATCTGAAAGGATCGAAAGGATCCTTTTCGATGCATCTTCAAGGGAAAGGCCGCCCACGAGAGGAGTACCGGGAAGAAAATACCCCTTGTCATCGACGGGATTGAGGACGTCAAGGCCATATCGGATCCCCGTCTCGAAGTCTTCCACTCCATGTCCTGGTGCGGTATGGACACATCCTGTTCCCTGATCCAATCCAACATACTCGGCAAGTGCAAAAATTATCTCCCTGTCGTCATAAAATGGATGGATGGCACGTAAACCTTCCAGATCCTTTCCCCTGAGGGTAAGTACGGGTTCACCGAATTGAAGCCCTGTGACGGATGCGACCTGGCCGACAAGATCTTTTGCCAAAATGTAAACATTACCCGCCGAGGGAACCATGACATATTCGAGATCAGGGTGAACGGCAACTGCCAGGCTGGCCGGAAGTGTCCAGGGAGTAGTTGTCCAGACGAGGACAAATGCCTTCATTCCATCCAATGCATCAATAACTTTATGATTTCCGGTGATCTTCAGAGGGTAAGCCACATAAATGGATGGGGATTGTTCATCCTCGTATTCTATCTCGGCCGCTGCCAGGGCAGTCTGACAATCCACGCACCAGAAAACCGGTTTTCTGCCTTTATAGACGAGGTCCTTTTCGACCATGTCGGCAAAAACTCCCACCTGGGCGGCTTCGTATTCAGGTTTAAAGGTAATGTAGGGGTTTTCCCAGTCACCAAGTACCCCTAATCTTTTGAACTCTGCTCTTTGAACATCGATGAATTTTTCAGCATACCCCATACACAGCTTTCTCAACTCGACAGGGTCAATGGTTTCCTTGGATTGCCCTATTTCCTTAAGCACACGAAGCTCAATTGGAAGGCCGTGGGTATCCCAACCAGGGACATAGGGAGATCTGAATCCCCTCATCCATTTGTATTTCGGAATAAGATCCTTGAGGATCTTGTTGAAAGCGGTCCCGATATGAATATTCCCGTTCGCATATGGCGGGCCATCGTGAAGGATGAATTCTCTTGAATCGCTTTGGCGTTCGGCAAGTTTTTCATAAATGTTCTTTTCCTCCCAGAAAGCAAGGAAATCAGGCTCCCTTTTGGCCAGGTTTGCCCGCATAGGAAAACCTGTTTCAGGAAGGTTCAGTGTATTTTTGTAATCCGTTGTCACAGGTTGTACGCCTCCTTTATTTAAAAAGGCCGCCACCGGGACTGGAGCGGCCTCCTCTGGTACTCGTTGTTTTCAGAGGACAGGATTCCGTTCTCAATACCCTGCTTCAGGAATTGACGATGGCAGACTCTTCCTTCCTTGCCTTGCTTGCCTGTACGAAGTGGACAAAAGCAAGGACAGAGATACCTATAAGGTCTGACCTCAAACCGGGAACAAGAAGGTTAAGGGCGCCTGCAAGTGCTATGGCTCTGACCCATAATGGCATTCTGGTCTTGTAAAAGCCTATGGAGCCCATACCCAGGAGGAACACCCCCAGAAGTGCTGTACCTATGGAAATGGTGAAAGGGATGGGCTGGAAACCAACAAGGACCAGCATAGGGTTGAAGACGTAGATGTATGGAACAATGAATCCGGCAAGGGCCAGTTTAATCGCGGTCCCTCCTGTTTTCATCGGGTCGGAACCGGCGATACCGGCACCGGCATAGGCTGCAAGGGCAACCGGGGGGCTAAGGTCGGCAGCTATGCCAAAATAAAGCACGAACATATAGGCCGCCATTGGTGCAACCCCCAACTGCAGAAGAGCCGGTGCAGCCATGGTACTGGTAACGATGAAATTGGCAGTTGTGGGTAATCCTGCTCCAAGAAGGATACAGGCAACCATCGTAAGGAGAAGGGAAAATATCAACACTCCTCCGGACAGGGTGATGATCGCGCTGGCGATCCGCAAACCAAGACCGGTAAGAGTTGCGGTACCGACAATAATTCCCACTGTGGCACATGCACAGGCCACTCCGAGAGCTCCCCGCGCGCCCGAATCAAGGGCTTCAATGAACTTCGGCAGGGTCATTCTTGTCTCCTTGCTGAGGAAAGAGACTACAAGGGTGGAAAGAATACCGTAATAGGCGGCTTTCAGCGGGGTATAGCCTGAAAGCAGGAAATAGACTATAGCAAAGAGAGGGACAAGAAGATGACCTTTCTTTTTCAGAAGGGGCATGATCCTGGGGAGCTTTTCTCTTGGAAGCCCTTTCAGGCCCAGCCTGGTGGCTTCAAGGTGTACCTGTACCAGGACCGCGAAATAGTAAAGAAGGGCGGGAACGATCGCGGCAAGGGCGACATGGATATAGGGAACCCCCAGGAATTCTGCCATGATGAAGGCCGCCGCTCCCATAACGGGCGGCATGATCTGGCCACCGGTCGATGCGACTGCCTCTACAGCTCCTGCAAAATAGGGTTTGTAGCCAACGCTCTTCATAAGGGGTATCGTGAACATACCCGTTGTGCAGACATTTGCCACCGATGAACCGGATATGGAACCCATGAGCCCGGAACTCAGGACTGCAACCTTGGCCGGTCCCCCTGTGGAACCGCCGGCAAGGGCCATGGAAAGGTCGATTATGAAACGTCCCATCCCTGTCTGCTCCAGAAAGGAACCAAACAGGATGAACATGAAAACAAAAGTCGAAGACACTCCCAGGGGTATTCCGAAAACCCCTTCTGTTCCCATGTACATATGATTGATGATCCGCTGGATACTGAATCCCCTGTGAGCGAACATGGCCGGGAAAGACCTTCCGAAATAACAGTAGAAAAGAAAGAAAATGGCAATACATGGCAGGATCGGGTTTGATACGCGCCTGGTCGCTTCAAGGAGGAGAAGGATCCCCAGGAAACCTACGGTAAGATCCATGGTCGTTGGAAGGCCGGCACGCATGATAATATCGTTGAAGTAGATCACGTGATACAAAACTACGTAAGCAGCGATACCGCCCAGGAAAAAGTCATACCATGGTATTTTGTCCTTTCTCGCCTTGACAGAGAATGGGTAGAGCATGAAAACCAGGAAAAGGACCAGTGAAAGGTGTACTGCCCTCTGCTTGATCGCCAGAAGCAGGCCGAAGCCGGATGTATAGAAATGAAATAAGGACAAGGCTATTGCGATGGCTATGACGAGCCTGTTCTGCCAACCGGAGAGGTTTCTGGTTCTGGCTTCGGTATCAAAACGCCTCCTCAGCTCGTCAAGGTCTATCTGGGCCGCTTCGATCTCAACTTCAGGGTTGTCGTCATGTTTGATATCAGGCGCATTCACATTATCGGTCAAGACGATCACTCCAGTCCAAAAATTTGATCCCAATAATAAAATACAACGTATAATGCTGGATAAACCAGAAAGATTTTACCACACACCCCTATTCCCGTATCATGGGGGGGTTCCCCTGATGATGGCACAGGCCAGCGGGGTGATCTTGACGGACAACCTGAGCCTTTTTCCAGGGAAAAGTCTGAAAGCTTCGTATTCCCATGGGTGAGGGGAGAAAAACACAAGAACGTTCCTTCCTGTCCTGTTGTCGCCCACCCTGTAAAAGATCGTCTGCATGCTGGAGCGGCCGCCCCTGAAGCGAAACCACTCGCCGTCAGCTATCAGCCTGCCGTTCCTCGGCTTGATAAAGGGAAGACCGGCATTCTGGGAAACGACCCTTTCCTCCCAGACCCATATGCGGCCTCCAGTTACACGGTATTCATCCTCCACCGGGGTTTTTTCCACAGAATGGATATATTTTGCAATAAAAACGGCTCCCACTGGAGCAGGCACGACAAATCCTTCGCTATCCCCTTCGGAAACGGTAAGCAGATAGACGGGCGATAGCGCAACAGCAATGACAAGATTAATGAACAGAGCTGCAAGAACGATCGGCCTTGTCCAGATAAAAAAGCCCTCCCTGACGAAATTACGGTAGCGGTTTATTTCTCTGTTTCCTTGAGAAGGGGCACAAAACGGCAGTAGTCGCCCCATTCGTCACTGAATTCTCCATGATCCAGCTTTCTTGTAAGGAGCCTTTCTGTGCCCCGGGACAAACGGATGGGAATGACAAGCACGGCAACGTCCGATGCCTGTTCCAGCAGTTCACCCGGGATTTGATCGGATGCTGCAGTAACTATGATCCTGTCGAAAGGAGCCTCCTCAGGCAGACCGTATCTACCGTCCCGGTGATAGACCCTGACCTCGTATCCAAGCTTCTGAAGTATCCTGGAAGAAGAACAGGCAAGGGATCCGATCCTTTCCACGGAATACACCTTTGCGCCCATGCTTGCAAGGATCGCAGCCTGGTATCCTGATCCGGTGCCTATCTCAAGGATTTTCATTCCTGCATGAACATCAAGTTTGCAGGTCATAAGGGCAACCATATAGGGCTGTGAAATGGTCTGACCGTTATCAAGGGGAAGGGGGTTGTCCTGGTATGCCCAATTCTGGAGAGGGGCCGGAACGAACATGTGGCGGGGTACACTCAAAAGAGCTTCAATAACGTTTCTGTCCGTAATCCCCCGGGGTACGATCTGGGAAAAAACCATTTCTTTCGCTCTGGCTTCCCAGTCCTGCAAATCATCAACCCCTGAAAGGCCATCTGTATGGAATATCCGCTCATCCATATCGGCTTTTCTTTAACCAGTTTTCCAAAATCTGAAATGGCGGGCCTGAGGCGATTCGAACGCCTGACCTACGGCTTAGGAGGCCGTTGCTCTATCCTCTGAGCTACAGGCCCGCTATGGAACGACCGTTATATTACCATGCGTAACCTGCAACTTCAATGCCTTCAACATGCCGGAAAGAAATCAGGCAGTCCAGTTTAAGGGTTCCTTATCTTACGGGGACGCAGCAAGCCATAAATTCCCGAACTTCTTCAGGCAAAAGTTTCCAATCCATCAAACAGGTTTCAACATCATCCTTCATCCTGTCTACCAGTTGAGTCACCGATCCGAATTCTATTTCAGGTCTCAGCTTACGCGTAAAAAAAAGCGAGATCCATTTGCCGTACAATTCTCCGTGGAATCCGGGAATATGGGCTTCGCACCTCAGGTCTCTCTTTCCCGGAAATGTAGGATTGAGACCAATGTTGATCGCTGCCGGAAAGCATTCCCCGTTCCAGGCGGCACTCCCGGCATATACCCCCCTGGGGGGCTTTATCTTGCTTGAGGGAAGGGAAAGATTTACAGTAGGAAATCCAATGGTTTTTCCCCTGCCATCGCCCTTTTTCACCATTCCCGTTACCATGAAGGGATACCCCAGATCGGAAAAAGCTTCATGTACCCTGCCCCTGAGGACAGACTCCCTAATAAGGGAACTGCCTATCTTTTTACCTGAAATCGAAAGGGATGGAACAATTACAGCGTCCCAGCCCCTCTTGACGGCCAGTTCCTTCAACAGTTGGGGATCTCCGGACCTCCCCTTGCCAAACCGGAAATCCTCACCTACCACAAGGCATCTGAGAAAAAGCCGGTTTTCAAGTACCTCAAGGAATGAGCCAGGATCCATTCCGGCAAGATCTTCGTTGAAAGGTATCCTGATTATTTCAGGAATGTTCAGACATCTGCCCAGGGTATCCTTTTCGGGTTCAGTGAACAGAGGGACAAAAGGGATCTTCCCGATAACGGTCTGGGGATGGGGGAAGAAAGTGACTACTCCCCATGAATCCCTCGTTTTTTCTGAAAGATCCCGGGCGATCGAAAACAGTTTTCTGTGTCCGCAATGAAAGCCGTCAAAGGAACCTATAACTGCTATCATCTATGAAAGATCTCCTGAAGGTATTGTAGTCACCGGCCGTGCATAACATCCTGCCCCTTCTTTCTCTATGACTGCGAAAGAAACGAAACGGTCTCCCGTTATCATGATATTTCCAAATCCGAAATGAGAACCCCAGCCGACCCTTCTGAGCTTCCCGAGCTGGACGGGTCTTCCGGCGAAGATCATTTCCCCTGCTTCTGCTTCAGCCCTGTAGGAAATGAAAGCCTTTTCCAGTTCTGTTACGGAAATTATCCTTTCAGAAATGAAGGCAGGATGGGCCTCCTCAAGGTCCGAACTGGGAATGGCATCCCCCAGGGAAAAGGGTCCGATAGACTCCCTCTGGAGTTTCTCTACGACCGCCCCACAGCCAAATTTTTCACCGAGATCCCTGACAATGCTTCGAATATAGGTCCCCCTGTGACATTTTATCCTGAAGCTGGCCCGTTGATCTTCAGACATTTGGGTGGTCCTGGAAATAATTTCAACAAATACCGGTCGAGGGGAAAGGTCAACATGGCCGCCTCCCCTTGTAATTGAGTGGGCTCTTCTGCCTTTGACCTTGATCGCTGATATTGACGGGGGGACCTGATCCCTTAAACCGTAAAAGGACAACAGTGCCCGGTCCAGGTCCGTTCCCTCGGGGAGACCGGCCCTGCTGAAGGAAAGGATGCTCCCGGAATGGTCATCCGTATCGGTACTGATTCCGAATCTGGCTGAAACATTATAGATTTTGGGAAGCATCATCACGTACTGTGAAGCTCTTGTAGCTTTTCCCAAAAGAAGGACCAGAACACCTGAGGCTGTAGAATCAAGGGTCCCGCCATGCCCGACCTTCATCTTTCCGCCGAAGACCTTTTTAAGAGCGTTGACGCAACCTGAACTCCTGGCCCCTGGAGCTTTGTTAACTATCAGAAATCCTGATCTCATCTGATCCCTCCAGGAGGGAAAGGAAAGAATGGAGAGCCTCCGGGGGGGATCCTTCGATCTTGCAGCCGGAAGCCCTGTTATGACCACCACCGTCAAAGAGGGCGGCTATCTTTCTGGCATCTGCAGGTTCCCTGGTCCTGATGCTTACCCGGCAGCACCGGTTTGACTCTTCCTGGAACAGGAGAGCAATATTTACGCCGGAAACAGACAGAAGTGCGTTCACCAGGTTTTCCGTATCCTCCCTGGTCCCGTTAAGGTTTTTGAAATCCTCCTCGGTAAGGAATGTGGAGCACAACTTCCCGTCAAGGTGGAGCGAAGCGCGGGAGAGCCCTGCTCCCCACAGATGCAACCCTTCTACAGAGCGGTTTTCGTAAATTTCCCTGTAAACCATTGAAGGGTCGGCCCCTTTTGAAACAAGGTCTGACGAGATCTCAAGAGTTCTCCAGGTTGTTGAGGGAAAACGGAAAAAACCGGTATCTGTTGAGATCGCGGTAAAAAGAGAAACGGCTTCGTCATTGGACATTTTCCAGCCGGCAAGTGAAAAGAGTTCGTAAACCATCTCACCAACGGAGGAGACATCCGGGGCGATCCAGTTCAGGGTCCCAAAAAGGGAGTTGTCGCCATGATGATCAACATTTATTAACGAGGTGCCGGGAAGGACTTTTCCTGTCCCAAAAACGCTTCTCTCCGGGTTGCTTGTGTCAAGAGCTATAACGAGAGAATTTTCTGTCATATTGACAGTGTCCATTTTTGGAACGGCCCGGTAATGGCTTGAACACGGGAGGAACCGGTAGACCCTTGGAAATGGATCCGGCCCAAGCCATGAACAGGTCTTGCCCAGGGCGATTCCCCTCTGGAAAATTGCACTTCCGCAACCCAGGGTATCCCCGTCGGGTTTCTCGTGAGCCAGTATGACCCATGAACGGGCCTCTTCCAATGCTCTCAGGATCTTATGCTGTATCAAAGGGTCTCTTCACCCCGGGGATCGGATCGGTCTTCAGGCGAAATATCCAG
This sequence comes from uncultured Synergistaceae bacterium, assembly GCA_964486375.1. Classification (GTDB taxonomy): domain Bacteria; phylum Synergistota; class Synergistia; order Synergistales; family Thermovirgaceae; genus UBA4066. The sequence goes on from CAZAMZ010000008.1 coordinate 12,087, forward strand.
ACCGTCAAGGAGTTCCTCTATATTTCTGGCCCTGTCTTCAGTGGTGTCATAAATAAAATGGAGTTGTGGCACCTGCCTCAGGTGCATCCTTTTACCCAGGAGACTCCTCAGAAGGCCGGAGGATCTATCCAGGGCCATCTGGACTTTTTCCCTGTTTTCAGGAATCAGCGTACGAAAATACACTTTGGCGTGTGAAAGGTCCCTGCTGCAGATCGCTTCCGAAAGGACGGCCTCTTTAAGGGTTTCGTCCTTTATCCTGGTCCTGAAAAGATCGGATATCTCCCTTATCAGTTCCCTGTTTATTCGTTCAATCCTGAAAGTCGGCATTGCTATCAACCTTTCGCATATACCGAACGATGTAGAAATCACCGTTCTCTTCCATGGTTCTGATAAACCTGAGGACCGTATCTATCCTTTCCTCAGAGGATGAAAGGGACGAAGATACCGCCGCAAAAGCGATGAAAGCTTCCTGGTGCATGCCGTCGGGACCAAGGTCCGAAACTGAAACGTTGAACCGGTTCCTCGTCTTTTCAATCATGGACCTGACAACCTGTCTGCGATCCTTGAGGCTGAATGCTTCAGGCAATTTCAACTGCAGTAGCAGGATCGAGGAAAAGACGGCAGGAAAGCCGTTCATCAATCGAGGGTCCTCTTTTCCTCGACGATCTCAAAGGCTTCTACAACATCACCTTCACGGAAATCCTGCTGGTTTGAAAAGCTCATTCCGCACTCGTATCCTGAAGCAACCTCCCTGGCATCATCCTTGAATCTCCTGAGCGCAGAAAGGGAGCCTTCCCAATATACGACCCCGTCCCTGATAAGTCTGACTTTTGCGTTCCGTTTGATCTGCCCCTCGGTCACATAGCACCCTGCGACCTTTCCTGCCTTGGGGACCTTGAAAACGGCCCGGATCTCGGCCTGTCCCAGAACCTGTTCCCTTTTTGTAGGAGCCAGCATCCCTTCAAGGGCTGCATGCACGTCCTCTATAACATCATAGATTATCCTGTAAAGCCTTATCTGGACTCCTTCATCATCGGCCATTTTTTTGGCATTTGGATCAGGTCTTACGTTAAATCCGATAATTATTGCATCGGAGGCCGAAGCTAGCATAACATCGGATTCGGATATCCTGCCAACGCCTTCATGAACGAACTGGATTCCGACCTCAGAGGTCTCGATCTTTTTCAGTGATGACTTCAGGGCCTCAAGCGACCCCTGGACATCGCATTTAAGAACTACAGGGAGGGTCGGGGTTTCTCCCGACTGCATCCTGTCATACATTTCTTCCAATGTGATCTTTCTTGATACAGCAGCCCCGGCCTCCTTCCTCGAGGTTTCTTTTTCGTCAAGGCATTGACGGGCTTCCTTTTCCGAATCAGCGATGCTGAACAGGTCTCCGGGCTGGGGAACGGAACAGAGACCCAGTATTTCGACGGCCGTGCTTGGTGGGGCATCTTCTGTCTGGTTGCCTGTATCATCGATCATTGCCCTTATCTTCCCCCAGGAGGTCTCGGTCTGGATTATATCCCCTTTCCTGAGGGTTCCCTGCTGTACCAGTACGGTGGCTACTGGCCCCTTGCCCTTGTCAAGTCGTGCCTCTATTACTGTTCCCTCCGGTTTTACCGTGGGGTCGGCTTTCAGTTCAAGAAGGTCTGCCACAATAAGAACCATTTCCAGAAGCTGATCTATACCCTGGCCGGTTACGGCCGAGATGTCCACCGCAATGGTATCTCCACCCCACTCTTCCGGGATCAGCCCGTAATCGGAAAGCTGCTGTCTAACCCTGTCCGGCCTTGCTTCCGGTTTATCTATCTTGTTGACGGCGACTACGATCGGCACCCCTGAGGCTTTGGCATGGTTCAGGGCTTCGACGGTCTGAGGTTTGACACCGTCATCAGCAGCAACTACAAGTATCACAATGTCCGTAGCCTGGGCCCCCCTCGCCCTCATTGCCGTAAAAGCTTCGTGTCCGGGGGTGTCGAGAAAAACGATCCTCCTGCCGTTGTGGACGACCGTTGAGGCCCCGATATGCTGTGTGATGCCGCCTGCTTCAGTTTCCGTTATCTTTGTCTCTCTCATGAAATCAAGAAGGGTTGTCTTGCCATGGTCCACGTGTCCCATAACAGTTATAATAGGCGCTCTTTCCAGAAGATTGTCCCCCTTGGGCCCGGGCCTTTTCCTGACAGACTCGACCTCCCGGGTCTCCCCGCTTTCACCGGAAACTATCTCCATTCCGAATTCGCCTGAAAGCACTCCAAGGATCTCCGGGTTTACCGGAGAATTGGCAGGTACCATGTGCCCTGATGAAACAAGGGCTTTTACCAGTTCGCCGGGTTTCTTGCCAAGGATACCGGCCACCTCATTGATAAGGGCACCTTCGGGTACAACCACCTTATCAACCGGTCCCTTTTTCTTCACAGGTTTCTTTTTGCCCTCTGACAGTGCGTCTTCGACAAGTTGTGCGGTTTCTGATTCTATGGAACTCATGTGGTTCTTAACATCGATGCCAAGATCTTTAAGAAGATCCATCATTTCCTTGTTGGATTTGCCAAGCATTTTTGCCAGTTCATATACCCTGATCTTGCTCATTACAATCGTCCCCCCCGGTTACAAGCATTTCGATCTTCCCCGACAAACCGCTATCAAGAGGAAGAGCCAGGATCTGTGTGTCTCCCAGGGACAATACATCCCTGATATCGGACCTGTCCATAAAATATGCCACTAAAACCTTGCACCGTCCCCTCCTCCGGTAGCCCTCCATCATTGAAAGCACGTTTTTGGAGTGGTCGCTGGCAAGGATAACAAGAAGTCTGGAACCCCTCCTCAATTCATTCCTTACGGCTCCCTGACCCCGGACAAGGGTTCCGCTTTTCATGGCTATGCCAAAAATCCCGGACAGCCGTTCCATCCTTTTTCCCATTGATCGTTCCTTTTCAATCATCTTCCATCAACTCGCCCAGTGATTCGAAAAGTCCCTCCGGCAATTCGGTCTTCAGGGACCTGCTTATGAGTTTCTTTTTCCGTGCAATATCAAGGCATTCTTTCTTTCTGCAGATATACACGCCTCGTCCGGGAGCTTTCCCCGTGGGATCGGCTGCCACATCACCGGAAGGTCGCCTCACGATCCTGACAAGTTCCTGTTTGGGGAACTCTCCCCCGCAACCTACACAGGTTCTGGGTCTTTTCCTTTTTCCTGATCCAGTCCTGTTTTCGGGCATTGCTCTCCCTCATCCGTATCAATAAGGTCTTCAAAAAGGTCCTGCAACGTCGGCAGTTTTTCGGGCTCGAGAACCTTGATGTCGATCTTCCATTTGGTCAGCCTTGCGGCTAGTCTGACATTCTGTCCGGCTTTTCCAATAGCAAGAGAGAGGTGGTCCGGTCTGACGAAAACCTGTACGGACCTTTCCTGTTCAAGAACAGGTTCGACCTTGACAACTCTTGCCGGCGAAAGGGCATTCCTGATGAAGACCAGGGGATCGCTGCTCCACACGACAACATCGATGCGTTCGCCGCCGAGTTCCTTGCTGATGGACTTGATCCTCGCTCCTGCGTTGCCTATGCATGCTCCGACAGGGTCCACGTTCGTGTCAAGAGTGGACACTGCCACTTTGGCCCTTGCCCCTGATTCCCTGACTATTTCCCTGATCTCGATGGTTCCTTCCCTTATCTCAGGGATCTCAAGTTCGAGAAGTTTCCTTAAAAGTCCCGGATGGCTTCTTGAAACCACTATCTTGGGTCCCCTTGTCGTCTGCCTTACCTCAACAAGGAAAAACTTCATCCTGTTGCCCAATGCGTATGATTCCCCAACGATCCTCTCTTCACGGGGAAGGATGGCTTCCGTCCTGTCGTTAAGCCTTACCAGGACCTGGTCGTTCTCAGACTTGAAAATTGTCCCGTTGACCAGGTCGCCTATCTTGTCCGAAAATTCTTCGAAAATAACCTGTCTTTCGGCATCCTTAAGCCTCTGGATTATAACCTGGCGCGCTGTCTGGGCCGCGATCCTTCCGAATTTTTCAGGTTCCACCTCAACCCTGACGATATCTCCTTCAGCTACATCGTTAAAACCAAGTTTTGATGCTTCCTCAAGAGAGAGTTCAGTATCAGGTTCAGTCACTTCTTTGACTATCTGCCGGACTTCACAGATAGTAACCTCACCGCTTTCAAGAGCGACAAAAACCTCAACATTCTGGTTTCCGCCCCTGTATTTACGGTAGGCCGAGATCATAGCGGCTTCCAGTCCCGATGAAATAACCTCAAGGGGTAGATTCCTCTCCTGGGTGATCTGTTTCAAAGCGCGGACAAAATCGCGTCCCAGTTGCATTACTGCTGCCTCCTTTTCTTCTTTCCCTTATTGACTGGTTTTTGGCGTACCGGCAGATCGAACAGGAGATTACCCTTAAGGATCTCATCGAAAGCAATATTGACAATGCCATCCTCGTCGGAGTTGAACAAGATCTGGTCTCCTTCTGCGGCAATAATTGCGCCAGTCAGGCTTTTCCTTCCTTTTAACTCATTCCTGAGCCTTATCTTTGCCCTTTTGCCTGAAAAACGGACATAATCGGAAAGATTGATCAGTGGCCTTTCAACTCCGGGGGAACTCACCTGAAGAAGGTATCTTTCAGGGAGTCCGGGATCGTACTCGTCAAGCCTGTGGCTCAGTTTTCTGGAAACGGTTTCGCAATCCCGGACGTTTATTCCCCCCAGGCTGTCAATGAAAACTCTAAGGATATGCCGACCGTCTTCAAAGACAACCTCGGACCATACGTATTCATATCCGGAACTTTCGACCATATCCCTTATTTCCTGGTGGATCCTGTGAAGGCCTGTCCGTTCATTTTCTCTTGTCATCTGGCAAGGCACCACCCTGGACCGCATATTATTGGCTGATAAAAAACGAAGAGCAGGAATATCCTGCTCTTCGCCCCGATCTGAACGAGAAAAGGCGGTTCAACCCGAGAAGTATAACACGCGCAACTTCTTTATTTCAACTACCCATGTTCCCCATGTTCCAGGGAAAACCTCAGATCCAGCATATTTTCGACCGCAAGGCGCCAAATGCAAAACCTCAACGATAAGTCGTTACTCCATCCTGTAATTCGGTGCTTCCTTCGTGATGACAACGTCGTGCGGGTGGCTTTCCTTGACCCCCGCCCCGGTGATCTTTACGAACCTGGCATCCTTCTGGAGTTCCTCTATGCATTTGGCACCGACATAACCCATTCCGGCACGAAGGCCACCTACAAGTTGATAGGATATGGCGCTCATAGGCCCCTTGTAGGGCACAAGCCCTTCAATACCTTCAGGCACCAGTTTGTCCTCGGTCTGGCCTTCCTGAAAATACCTGTCACGACTTTCTCCTTCCTTCATGGCGCCAAGAGACCCCATACCACGGTAGCTCTTGAAAGACCGGCCCCTGTAAATTACTACCTCGCCAGGGCTTTCATCGGTTCCTGCAAAAAGAGAGCCTATCATCACGGAATCTGCCCCTGCGGCAAGGGCTTTCACCACATCTCCGGAGTAGCGTATGCCCCCGTCTGCAACGACGGTCTTGCCCATGGAATGAGCCACCCTCGACACATCCATCACAGCAGACAGCTGCGGGATGCCTATTCCTGCGATGACCCTTGTGGTACATATCGAACCAGGTCCCACTCCAACCTTTACCGCGTCAGCACCGGCTTCTATCAGGGCTTCCGCAGCTTTCCCAGTTGCAATGTTACCTCCGATGAGAGCGATTTCCCGAAAGGACTTCCTGATAAGCCTCACGGTTTCTATCACGGATCGTGAGTGGCCATGGGCGGTGTCTACGACAAGGACGTCCGTTCCGGCTTCCACCAGTGATCCGGCTCTTTCGAGGATCCCTTCCCCCACTCCGAGAGCAGCCCCAACCCTCAGTCTTCCCCTTGAATCTTTTGACGCCTGGGGGAAATCCCTGGCTTTCTGGATATCCTTGATCGTTATAAGGCCTTTTAGGATACCTTCCCCGTCCACGATGGGGAGTTTCTCTATCTTGTGTTTCATCAGTATCTTTGTGGCCCCCTCCAGGTCGGTCCCTACAGGTGCGGTAACAAGGTTTTCATGGGTCATCACCCGGCTGATCGGCTGCTGGAAATTGGTTACGAAACGAAGATCACGGTTGGTGATTATCCCCACAAGTTTTCGCTGTTCATTGACGATCGGGACACCTGAAATATGGTAGTGGTCCATAAGATCAACGGCATCCCGGACAAGGTCTTCAGGATGAAGATAAAAGGGATCTACGATCACGCCTGATTCGGAGCGTTTTACCTTGTCCACTTCTGCGGTCTGTTTTTCACAGCTCATGTTCCTGTGGATGATGCCTATGCCGCCCTCTCTTGCAAGAGCGATCGCCAGTCGACTCTCGGTGACCGTATCCATCGCGGCGCTGCAGAGGGGGATATTCATTCTTATGCCTGGGGTAAGGAACGAGCAGACATCGACCTGGGAAGGCAAAATCTCGCTGTAGGATGGAACAAGCAGGACATCGTCGAATGTAAGGCCATCCCCTGTCACTCTTTCCGGGGTAAAGTCCATTGGAACACCTCCCTGAAAATTCATTTTATCAATGCTGACAAAAAGACTCACAGCTTTGGCTGTGAGTCTATACCAATAAAATGGTAGATGGCAACCGCAGAAGCCGGATCTTCAAATCTGTTCACCCCTGCCGTTACAGGGATTTAAGGAAGGACAACCGATCTTTCTGACCCTTGCGAAGGCCCAGCACGCCATTGCTTCGCCGTTGCCGATCCTTCCGACTCCTTCACCTGATTTAGCCTTTATCGACAGCGATCCCCTGCCGCTTTTGAAAAGGACAGGTTCCAGGCTTTTCTTCATTTTTTCGATCCATGGAGAAAGACTTGGGATCTGGGCATTAAGAACGGCATCAACTGAAACTACGGAAAAGCCTTTCTCTCCTATCATTCTTACCACTTCCGCCAGAAGCTCACGGCTGCACGCACCCCTGTAGGCCGGGTCCGTTGAAGGAAAGATGATCCCGATATCCGGTAACCCCGATGCCCCCAGCAATGCATCGGATATGGCATGGCTCAGCAGATCCCCGTCGGAGTGGCCGCGAAGCCCTAGTCGGGAAGGAACTGAAACACCGCCAAGTATCAGGGGCAAAGAGGGCCAAAGCGGATGTATATCGTAACCCAGCCCGGAACACTCTACGGAATAACCTTTTTCAATGATCCTTGCCCTTTCGAGGTCTTCAGGGTAGGTTATCTTGAAATTGACGGGATCGCCGTTTATCACGCCGATATCCCTTCCCGACCCGACCCAGGCCTGGGATTCGTCATCGACGTTCTTTTCACATTTCTCCAGTACTTCTTGCAGTTCCAGCCTCGGATAGGCCTGTGGTGTCTGGGCTGTCCTCAGGTTCTGCCTTTCGGCCTGGCCCGCGATAGCTCCATTTTCAATGACCTTTACTGCATCGGAAACAGGCACAAGCGGAACTGCCGCACCCTTGATCTCGGCCTCTGCCATAACACGTTTGCAGAGAACACCGGAAACAAAAGGCCTGGCTGCGTCGTGAACAAGGACCATATTGCAGGTCGAAGCCCTGATCCCCGAGAGGACCGAACCTTGCCGGGTTTCAGCCCCCTGGACTAAAACAAGGGACCTTTTGCCGGAGTAAAGTGAAACGTCAAAACATTTCTCCAGCCCTTCCGGCACTACAACGATGACCTCTTTGACACCATCCCCGGCAAGTGACAGAGCGACCTTCGCGGACCATTCCCATAGGGGCATCCCACCAAGATCCAGAACCTGTTTGAGGAAGCCGCCGAAACGTTGTCCACTTCCTCCGGCAACAATGATGAAGGACCATTCCTTCAAGGACGGACCTCTTTCCTGATCCTGCCGAATACCATTCTGCCGGCCGATGTCTGAAGCATGGATGTTACAACGACCTCGATCCTTTTGCCGATATAATTCTCACCGTCCTCGACAACGATCATTGTGCCGTCATCAAGGTAGCCTACACCCTGCTGTGGCTCCTTGCCTTCCCGAAGAACATCGACGGTGATGGCCTCTCCAGGGAGAAGTGTCGGTTTCAATGCGTTTGCCAGTTCGTTCACGTTGAGAACACTGATACCCTGGATCTGGGCGATCTTGTTGAGATTGTAGTCAGTTGTGACGACCTTTGCCCCCAGTTCCCTGGCCAGCGCGACAAGTCCCTCGTCAACTGAGTCAACCTCGAAATCCTTGAGGGTTACCTCCAGTATCTGAACAGTAACTTCTGAAAGATGCTGGATCTCATTTATAATATCCAGCCCTCTTCTCCCCTTGGTCC
>CAZAMZ010000009.1:0-20039 GCA_964486375.1 uncultured Synergistaceae bacterium
GCTCCGGTCGAACTGCCCTTTCATCAGGCGGTTATGGCACTTCTGGAGGTATTTCCCCAGGGAGAGGATCATCCCGAGGATATGCTCGGCCATAGGGTCGGCCCAGGCTCCGGTGTTGGCACAAATGATAACATTTTCGGGGATATCCTTGAACGGAAGGGCATCCACCCCTGCCTGCATGGATTGAAGAAGGCATCCTCCCTTGAGCAGCTGGAATTCTTCCGGGTCGATCTCGTTATGCATCATAAAGGAGATCACCGCGTCGGCTTCACTCAGCCTGTTTTTTCTGGAAGGATCGTCCCTGCCCGGGATTCTGGCGATCTCGGCAATGTTGCCGATAGCTTCGATAACCGCCAGATCACCGGCCTTGTCATCCTGGAACGTAACCAGAACCTTTTTCGATGCCATTGTTTTTCCTCCTTTCAACGATCCTGTTCTCTTTTCACCGGAGGGAGTTGCGTTATTTCTCCCCGGTATTTTCCTGTCTCCATAAACTCCGATCATACAATTCACCTTAACAGTATAGATCGTATTTTTAGATAGAGATACCCCATCGGGTAACCCTGCACTGCAGCCCTGTGGCATTTATCATATCCTGTCAGTAAATCTTCCTGGGATCATTGCAAGGAACGGTCGGCCCTCTCCGATCATCTCTCTTGTTGCCTTTGACCTCGCCTTCACAACATGCTATATTTCTTACAACAAACAATAAACCTCCGAGCCCGAACGCCTAAAGGTGTTACCCATGGCGCAGGGCCGTCGGGTATTCCTGGAAACAGGAAGGCCTCCCGTGATTGGAAAGGAGGGAACGGACGCTCAAGATTCCTGTGCCGTCTCCCCTTTTATCGGGAGACGGTTTTTTGTTGCCGGAGAAATTCTCCGCAATCACATCGCAGGAGGTAGGTTTTCATGAAAAGGGTTTCAAGGATAATTATTCTTTCACTGCTCACCCTTTCCATCGTTGTTTCTGCAGCTCTTGCAGCTCCCGTTCTCCGCATGGCCACCACCACCAGCACCGACAACACGGGACTTCTTGACGTCCTGGCACCGGAGTTCCTCAAGGACACCGGCATCGAACTCCAGTGGGTCTCCGTCGGCACGGGGAAGGCCCTTGAGCTTGGGAAGAACCTTGATGTTGATGTTCTGCTCGTGCACGCTCCCGATCTGGAAAAGAAATTCATCGAGGACGGGTATGGCGTAAACCGCCGAGAAGTCATGTACAACGATTTCGTCATCATCGGGCCGGTTTCCGACCCGGCGAAAGTCAAGGGGAAAACTGTTAAAGAAGCCTTTATTGCCATAGCCTCCAGAAAGGCCATCTTTGCTAGCCGGGGCGACAACTCCGGCACCCATGCCATGGAGGTCGACCTCTGGAAAAGATCCGGCATCGAACAGCCCGAAAAGGAGAACTGGTACATCCAGACAGGCCAGGGAATGCTCAACACCATCAACATAGCCGCCGAGAGGGACGGCTACACCCTTACCGACCGGGGCACCTTCATCAAATACGAGGACAACCACAAGGGCAATCCTCCAGTCATCATTCTTGTCGAGGGCGACGAGGTCCTTTTCAACCAGTACAGCGTCATAGCCGTCAACCCGGTGAGAGGTGACCACCTCCGCTATGACCTGGCCCTGAAATTCTCCGACTGGATGCGGTCCGACAAGATCCAGAAGATGATCGGTGAGTTCAGCCTGCTGGGCAAACCGCTCTTCGTGCCGAACGCAAAATAGTTTTTCTTTGCCAATAGGCAGGGGGCCCCGCATCATCCCCACCCCCCTGGGGATCTTGCGGGGTCCCTTTTTGAAAGGGATCAGAAAAAAAGGTTAAAATCATGGACAAAGAGTCTTGCATCAGGGACATTTGGAATTGAAACTCCGGAGGTTACCATGGATTATCTGGCAGAGGGATTCAGAACGGCTTTTCATATTTTGTTCTCCGGTCAGGAAGAGACCTTCAGCGCCATATTCACCACTATCAGGGTATCTACCTTTTCCATCCTCATTACCCTTGCCGTAGGCATACCGCTTGGATTCATCCTGGGATACTACTCCTTCCCAGGGAAACACGCCCTGAGGGCCGTTTCGGACACCTTGATGGCCATCCCCACGGTAGTGGTGGGGTTGCTGGTCTACGCCTTCATTTCCAGGATAGGCCCCTTCGGGAGTTTCGGGCTTCTCTTTACCTTGCGGGGGATCGCTATCGGCCAGTTCTTCCTTGGGCTTCCCGTCGTGGTATCCCTGACCGCTACAGCCACTGAACAGATGGAACGTTCCGTCAGGCTTACCCTTATGACCCTCGGGGCTTCTCCCGGCCAACTGGCTGCCAGTTCCCTATGGGAAGGGCGCTACGCGGTCATCGCAGCCGCTATGACCGCGTACAGCAGGATCATCTCTGAGGTGGGCGTTTCCATGATGATCGGCGGGAACATCAAGTGGCGGACTCGAACCATAACCACTGCGATCGCCCTTGAGACGGGGAAGGGACAGTTCGCCGAGGGGATAGCCCTGGGCATAGTCCTTCTGATCATTGCCTTCGCCGTGAACGGTGTGGTATCCGTTGCCAGAAGGAGGGCCTCCAGTTGACATACATCTACGAACTTAAGAATGTCACCCAGTCATACTCAGGCAGGACCGTCCTGGAAGTACCCGATCTCAGGATAGAGAAGGGCTCGATCGTGGGCATAACGGGACCCAACGGAAGCGGTAAGAGCACCCTTCTGAGGATCCTTGCCTTTCTTGAAAAACCCGGAAGCGGACGTCTGATCTTCAAGGGGAAAACGGTAACAGACGTGGACGAACATCTTAGAAGAGAGGCTACACTTCTGCTCCAGGAGTCAAAACTGCTTAAACGGACCGTTTTTGATAACGTGGCTTACGGCCTGAAGGCTCGGGGCTTGAAAGATGATCTGACGGAAAAGGTAGACCAGGCCCTGGCCGTTGTTGGCCTTGATCCAGAGGATTTTTCCGGAAGGCTCTGGTTTCAGCTCTCAGGGGGTGAATCTCAAAGGGTGGCTTTGGCCTCGCGGCTTGTGTTGAAACCCGAAGTCCTGATCCTCGATGAACCTACTGCAAGCATTGACGCCGGCAGCGCAAGAATCATCAGCAGGGCCATCGTCGAAGCAAGGGAGAACCTCGGAACGACCATCGTTATAGTCAGCCATGACATCGATTGGGCCTATACCGCGTCAGACGAAGTTATCTCCATGTTCTCGGGACGGATACGTTCAAGGACCATTGAGAACATCATCACCGGCCCCTGGCAGGAATGCAGCGATGGTACCGTTTGCAGGCACCTGGACGACGGGCAGGTCATCACCGCGGCCCGCAAACCGCAAGAGGGGTTTTCCACGGGGCTGCTGGACCCTGAGGATATTATTGTTTCATTGAATGCCCCTGCGGATACCTCTGCAAGGAACATCCTTAGAGGAACGGTGGTTAGGATGAACCTGGAAAATGGGGATGAAAGTGTCCTGGTGACGGTTGAGGTCGGGGGAACGATGTTTACCTCCCGTCTTACAAAGGGATCCCTTTCCAGCCTGGGCATAGTGCCAGGATCTTCCGTGGTGCTTGTTTTCAAGGCATCCTCTATCCGCTGGGTCTGACGACAGGAATCGCAAACCTTGCTCCGATAAGGACCTATCTCGCGAAGTAGTTCAGAAGCCATGGGTAGTAAGTCTGGAGGGCCCCGGGGTTCAGGACAAATACGATATAACTGCCCATGGCTACGCAGGACTGGACTACCGTCATTATGTCCTTTCTTTTCTCAGCCCTGGCAATATACCCGAGAGCGCCGATGCATGCGACAAAAGCAGCAATGTGATAGCCCATCCCCCGATCGATCCCGGCCTCGCCCATGGCCCTGAAGACCCTCAGGACACAATAGGCCCCCCAGGCAGCCTGAACGTAGGTCTCACCGAGGAACAGCACAACCTTGAGCGGGTACCAGACAAGGGGTAGAACGGCAGGCGGAAGTTTGTCGAATTCGCCCAGGGGGGTCTCCTCCGGGCTCTCCTGCCCCTGGAAGAATCTGCTGACCGTAAGTACCGGTTTCTGGATACACCAGGTATAGAAAAGAGTGAATGTTATCGCAGCAGCAGTAATGGAGAAAAAGAAAAGAACTGGCATGTCAGACCTCCTGGACTAATCTGTACATCTGCTCCCTCATGGAAACTATAACCCGGTACGGGACGGATCCCGGTTATTTTGACCCCGGCCCCGAGTCAGATCTCTTTCCCGGGTCGCAACAGTTCGTTGACAAGTATCCTTTCCCTCAGCTTCAGATTGTATGGGGTCTTGTTGCCGTCGAAAAGGATATCCATCTGACCCGAATTATAACCCGCTTTTGCACTGATCTTTATTTTGCATTCCCTTGTGCCCAGACCTGTAGTCAATTTGTCTTCCTCCCTTTCGATTATGTCATGGATGCCTTATGGCAGATACCACGATTTTGGTCCACCTGCTTCACTGTGATCAATGTTCACATAAGGCAAACTATTTGTCAACTATTCGAAAGAGCGGCTTTCTTCCAGTCTGTTGAAGAACCGTTGGCAGACCTCCCCTGGATCCAGCGATCGGTCCCTCCTCCCTTGGCTTTGAGTTCACTGTTCTGCTTGAGAAACCAACACAGATCCCCTTTTGCTTCATCCCCGGCCGCAATTATGAAATTTGCGCCCTTCCCTCCCTCTTCCTGTGACAGGAAGAGGACGATCGAGGCGGGATCTTCCTCCAGCTTTCTTTTTACCGCGGGAGCTGCGAGTTCAACGGGGAAGTTCTCCACGGCAAAAAAGTACGACCTGACCGGTCGATCTTGAACAAGTTCCCAGGGAAGGACAATGTACTTTCGCGCCTTGTCCAGCCTCCTGGAAGATTCACGGCGTTCTTCCCGGATCCTGTCAAGAAACGCCGGCAACGCTTCAGGGTCGCAGCCTGAATCTCTTGAAAGAACCCTGATGATCCTGCTGTGTTTTTCGAGAATATCCTGGCGCTCCAGGCAATATCTGACCTCCCAGTCAGGACTGCTTCCCTTGAAGCCGGTGATCAGAACTCCTCCCACCTCGCCGGTGGAATTGACATGACTTCCGGAACAGGCTATTGAATCGTAACCATCTATGGAAACAACGGAAACCACTTCGTCCGGTATCCGGTCCCACTTTATCTTCACCCCTTTGAATCTTTCCCGTTCCTCTCTCGACACTTCATTCTTCTTCACCGGCAGATTCCCGGAGATCACCCTGTTTGCAGTTTCCTCAGCCCTGAAAAGATCATCCCAGCCGATCTTCCCGTCGTAGGTCATGTACACTGTGCTTTCATGCTCGCCTATCGCGACTTTCTCAACGAAAAGGCCTTTCATCTGGTTCTCAAGAGCCCTGGAGAGGATATGCTCACCGGTATGCATTCTTGAAAGCAGGCGATGCCTTTCCGGATCAACGGTAACAAAAACTGTCCCGCCCAAAGGGATATCCCCTTCTTTTACGGATATTTCCAGGATATCCCCGTCCGCACCGGCATGGGAGTCAACTACTTCTGCACGAAAACCCCGTCCTTCAATATGACCGCTGTCTCCAGGCTGGCCCCCGCCTGATGGATGGAACAGCTTGCGTGATATCCGGATCCTGGCCTTCTTTCCTGATCTTTCGATTATCTCTTCGATCCTGGCCTCGCTTTCCATGGTTTCCTCTCCTTCGGGTAGGACTTTTTACCCGGGGATCATCGGTGATAAACTGGGTCAATCCCGGGAGGTACAAAGGTCATGAGCGACGAAAAGTGCTTCAGGGTCATAATAACAGGAATCGTCCAGGGCGTGGGTTACCGCTGGAGGGCAAGACAGATGGCGACCTCCCTGGGAATAACGGGATGGATAAAAAACCGCCCCGACGGAAGTGTCGAGGCGGTTTTCCAGGGTCCTGCCGGGCCCGTAGAAGAGATGCTCAAATGGGCACGTTCAGGCCCTCCCGGGGCTGCAGTCAGGGACATCGTTTCGACCCCGTGCCGCTTTGAAACCGGAATGAAGGGTTTCGTAATAGAAAAAGGGGACTAGCAAAACTTTCAGCCTATTTCGCACCCCCGACAACTTTCAGTCCTGGAGCCTTGTCCTCGGCTTCAGGGTGAACCGTCCTCCACAGTTTGACCGGGAGCCCCCAGATCTTTATGAAACCTGCGGCAGAATCGTGATCGAAAGCGTCACCCTCGGAGTAGGTAGCCATGGTCTCTACATAAAGGGACTGTTCCGCTTTCACGCCCACAACGACCGAAGCCCCTTTGAACAGGCGCACCCTGACCGTACCTGTAACATGTTCCTGAATGGAATCGAAGAACGCGTCAAGGGCCTTTTTCAATGGCGAATACCAGTATCCGATGTAGGTCATTTCGGCATACTTCAGCGAAAGGTCGGCCTTGGCGGCAATAATATCCCTTGTCAGGGTCATGCTCTCCAAGGCCTGGTGTGCCTGGAGAAGAACTACCGTTGCCGGGCATTCGTAGACTTCCCTGCTCTTGAATCCCACAAGCCTGTCCTCGATCATGTCAATGCGGCCTACGCCATGGCCGCCGGCGATCCTGTTGAGTTCGGCGATCAGGGTAACGCCATCCATTTCCTTGCCGTTAACAGCTACGGGGATCCCTTTTTCAAAGGAGATCTCGATGTACTCCTGTGCATCAGGGGCTTCCCAGGGATCCACGGTCATAGTGAAGGCATCCCTTGGGGGTTCCGTCCATGGATCTTCCAGGGGACCGCATTCGATCGACCTTCCCCAGAGATTGCCGTCTATCGAGTAGGGACTGTCTATGGTAACGGGAACGGGGATATTGTGTTCCTTCGCATATTGGATCTCGGCATCCCTCGAAAAGTGCCAATCCCTGACAGGGGCGATCACCTTGAGATCCGGGTTAATGGCATTGGTGCAGACCTCTATCCTTACCTGGTCCTGCCCCTTTCCTGTACAGCCATGGGCAACTGCGACAGCACCCTCCATCTCGGCGACCCAGGCCAGGTACTTGGCGATCAGCGGCCTTGACAGAGCCGAATTCAAAGGGTACTTGCCCTGGTAAGTCGCGTTTGCCTTCAAAGCCGGCCAGACCATTGTTTCAACGAACTCCTGCCTCAGATCCATAACGTAGGCATTTACAGCACCAACCTTGAGAGCTTTCTCCTTGACGCTCTCAAGATCGACATTCTGTCCAACATCGGCTGTAAGGGTTACCACATCGTACCCCTGGTCGCCAAGCCACTTTACCGCCACGGAAGTGTCAAGTCCCCCGCTGTATGCCAGTACTACCTTCCCCTTATATCCCATTACTGTCCCCTCCTTTTTGTAAGTAACAAAAAAGCTCGCCCCTTCTTTCGAAGGGGCGAGCCTGACTCGCGGTACCACCCTGCTTTTCGGCCTTTCGGCCTACTCTCACGGCCCCGGGGCCGTTCTATCCCTACTTGACCCAAAAAGGCCTTTCTTCGGGAATCGGCTCGGGGGCTCTATTCAGCCGGTCTCGACGAGGAACGCTTTCAGCGGTTTGCATCCCCTCTCTGTCGACGAGCACACGACCTACTCCTCCCCGTCATCGCCGCAAAATTAGCGATCTCAGACGCAGATAGACCAGGTCTTATTCGTCTCGCTCGTCTTATCCTGGTTGCAAACATGACAGCACCGACCTTGAAAGATTCACTTTCATTAATAGCGGAGATTATACACAGGGGTGAAAGTAATGTCAACATAAAAGGGGATCACACCCCTTCATTTTCAAAGCCCGCCCCTCTGAGGACCTCCAGTGAAGGAAAGTGGGTCATGTCCATGTGTATCGGTGTTATGGAGACATAACCCTCAGCTACGGCAAGGACGTCGCTGCCCTCGTCAAGTATGTCTTCTGCCCGGCCTGATATCCAGTAATAGGCTCTTCCCTTGGGATCCTTGAGGGGAGTGATCTTTTCGCGGTAGACCCGGATCCCTTTCCTTGTAACCCGGAATCCCCTCAGATCCTCCGAGGGAATGTTTGGGACATTGACATTCAGGAGGATCCCTTTGGGAAAGGGAAATTCCCTGAATCTGAGCAGGATGGACACTGCCGCTTCGGCGGCGGTCTCGTAGCATTCCGTCCCTTCCCCCGACAGGCAATTCAGTGAAACGGCAATGGAAGGTTTTCCGAGAAAATGTCCCTCCATGGCTGCCGATACCGTCCCTGAATAAGTCAGATCGTCGGCGAGGTTCGGCCCCCTGTTGATGCCTGATATGACCATTGAGGATTCCGGGGCCACCTCCTCGAGGCCGAGGACAACACAGTCGGAGGGGGTCCCGTCGCAGGCAAAAACTTTTACCCCTTCAGGGTAACCTCCCCCTTCTATCTCCCACAGGCGTACAGGCCTCGCAAGGGTGATCGCATGTCCCACGCTGCTTCTCTCCCTGTCAGGAGCGACAACGCAGGGAGAATACCCTCTTTCATGAAGCACCCTGGTCAGCACAACTATACCGGGAGCGAAAACCCCGTCATCGTTCGATACAAGGACTCTCAAATCACAGACCTCCGGTCAGAGTATGAGGAACAGCAATGTACGGATTATTGGCGACATCACCGACTGCACCACTCCCAGAACGAGCAGGATCATCAGCACGAAAAACCCGTATCTCTCGAGCCAGAAAAATCCCCTGAGCCAGGATGGCGGGAGGAGCACGTAAAGGATCTTGGAACCGTCCAGCGGCGGGATGGGGATCAGGTTGAAAACCCCTAGTCCAAGGTTGATCAGGACCATAAGGACTATAAATCTTCCCAGGGCCGGTATCGTGATAAATGGCCCGGGAAATACCTTGACAAGGAGCCCGCAGGCCAGGGCCGTCAGAAAATTGCCCGCTGAACCGGCAAGGGAGACTATGATAATGTCCCTTTTGGGAAACCTGAAATGCCTCGGTTCAATAGGAACCGGTTTCGCCCATCCGAAACGGAACACCAGGAGCATCAGTGCCCCTACAGGATCAAGATGTGCCAGGGGATTGAGTGTCAGCCTGCCCATCCTCGCAGCGGTGGGGTCTCCCAGGCGGTAGGCGGCGTACCCGTGGCAGAATTCATGAAATGTTATTGCCCAGAGGACTGCCGGCAGGCTAAGCAGCAGATCTCCGAAAGCAGGCAGATGGCCCAAATCAAACCACTTCCTTTCCTTTTGCCATTCCCGGATCGTTAGCACCAGCGGGATGGTTCCTGTGAAGCCACTCTATCTCGTCTTCCCGGGTCTCGACTTCCCCATCCAGGCGGGCCGTCAGCAGTCCGGAAAGCATCGACCCTATCCGGGGACCCTCATGATAACCCATTTCGAGAAGATCCCGCCCTACAAGCATGGGTTGAACTTTCTGAAGGCGGGTAAGGAAAAGAAGTATCCTCCTCCGGACTCTCCACCTTTCCGTCGCGGCAGCCCAGAAAAAGGCAGTTATCGGGCTGAATTCCCTCAGGAACAGGAAAATATGCGACGGTTTCTTCTCTCCCCTGCCCCCGAGCCGGTGCTCCGCTGCTCCAAGTTCAAAAAACCCCTTTACCGAAATGTCCCTCTCGGCTGGAGACAGGTTCAGCCTGTCAAAAACCTGGAGTCCCACGGTGTCCGGAGAATCCTGGAGCAATGCCACCAGGAAACAGAGCCACTGCTTCTCCCCCATATCGGGGATATCCCTGGAAAGCCTTTTCCTGAAGGCCTCTAGCCTGCGGAGAGTTCTCACGGCACTTTTTTCAACGACAAGCCCCGGGAAAACAGCTTTCCAGAAACCCAAAGCATTGAGCCTCCTGACCAGCGCAACTACGTTTCGTTCCTGGAAGATGGGCTCCACTTCGCTTCGCAGCCTTACTCCCGAAAGAAGGGAAAGAAGACCCCCCTTTATGCAGTTTTCAAGCAGCCTCAGGGTATTGTCCTCTATCCCGAAGCCAAGCCGCTGCTCTATCCTGACCCCCCTGATGGCCCTGGTGGGGTCTTCAACGAAACTGAGATTGTGCAGCACTCTCAGCAAGCGGGATTTCAGATCATTCCGGCCTCCGAAGTAGTCCACGAGGGTTCCCCATTCCTTGCCGGTTATCGAAACCGCCATGGCGTTCACGGAGAAGTCCCTCCTGTAGAGATCATGCTTTATCGAATCTATGGAGACCGTCGGCTGCGCAACGGGGTACTCGTAGAATTCCCTTCTCGCGGTGGCCACGTCGACCTTTCTCCCGTCAGGGAATATTATCGTGCCTGTCCTGAACCTCTGGTGTATGGCAACCCTCGCCCCGTCCCTGACCCACGATTCGAGGAAGGCCACTGCGTCTCCCTCCACCACTATATCCAGGTCCTCGTTGGGCCTCCCCAGAAGCAGGTCCCTGACGAAACCCCCCACCACGTAGGCATTCATCCCCAGACTGGAGGCCCTTTCCCCGATCTCCCTGAGCAGGGCGGAAAGCGGCGTTTTGAGGAAAGCAGCCATTATTCCCGATACGTTCTCTATCCATGGCATCTCAGGGGCGACAGCCCTTGTTTCTGAGGGAAGCGACCTGGGGAAAAGGGCCCTGAGGATATCCGTCCTTGTGACTATACCCACAAGTTCCCCACCTATGGTGACGGGAAGCCTGCCGATATTCCTTGAGACCATAAGCCTGTGGGCTTCGGCAACCGCCGCGCCAGGCATTATGGTAAGGGGGTCCTCGGTCATGAAATCCTCTACCAGCGCGGAGCCAAGCCCGTGGGTTTTGGCCTTGTCAAGATCCTTCCTGGTGATGATCCCCCTGATCTTGCCGTTAAGCGCCACGGGGAGGGCCGCGTGACCGTACCTTATCATCAGTCGATATGCATCCTCCACGGATCTCTCCGGGGAAATGGCCATTACAGGACTGGTCATTATTTCGCTGACCAGGACAAGGGGCTGTATAGCCTGCTCGAGCCTGCCTTCAAGGTCGTCCAGGATATCCTGGGGAGAGACTCCCGTCAATGTTACGGCAGCAGCCTGGGAATGACCTCCTCCACCCAGGGGAGAAAGGAAATTTGCCACATCTATTATCTCTTCCCTGCCCCTCGCCACCACGTAGACCCTCTTTTCCATCTGTACCGCCGCCAGGGCGACATCGGCATCGAAATAATCCCTGAGCCGGTGCACAAAAAGGGAGAGTCCCTCAACATAGGAAGGATGGACCATTGACGATATGACCACCTTGGCTCCGTGGATGTACCTCTCCCGGGCGTTCTCTATCAGCCTGTCAAGGATCCTCCGTTCCGCACTGTCAAGGGAAAGCTCGATATGTGCAGGGATGGCCGTCATGTCCGCTCCAAGGGCCTTCAGGCGCATAATGGCCCTGAAGTCCTTTTCCGAAGTTGCGCCAAAGGTAAGGGCCCCGGTATCCTCATATATGCCCATTGCAAAAAGTGTCGCTTCCTGGGGGGATATGGCAGCCTCTTTTTCCAGAAGCCTTTCGACAAGGATCGTGGTTGTTGCTCCTACAGGTTCGATCACGGAAATGTCCGCAGCGATATCATCCTGTACGGCCGTGTGGTGGTCATAAACATGAACCTCCAGCCCGGGACGTCCGAGAATGGTTGAAAAGGACGCTATCCTGGAGGGCGACCTCGCGTCGACGACAATAAGGGTTGTTATCTTTTCCAGGTCCACCTGGCTTGGAGTAAGGATCTCCCACCTTCCGGGGTTCCTTTTCAAAAATTCCCTGACATTCCTTCCCGCCGAGCCTGAAAAACAAGGCCTTGCTCCGGGGTACAGCTTCGATGCTGCGACCATGCTTGCAAGAGAGTCGAAGTCAGCCCCGATATGGGTGGTGATTATCTTCATCGGACCTCACATCCCATGGCACGTATCAGCACATCCCTGGGAAGGGACCGCACATCTTCCTCCCTGGAAGCAACGATACCCCCGGGGCAGCAGTTTCGGGCGATCGCACGGATCTCTCCCAGGTCCGGCATTCTTGTTATCGCCGACACGACAAGAGCCTGCTCCGATGGTTCCCCGGACTGGTTCTCGCATCCGTCATGAGGTGCCACTCCGGCTTCAAATACAAGGGTGTTTTTTGACAATGCACAGAATAGGCGACGCGAGTCGGTTCCGGAAGCCGTTACAAAACAGATCCGGACAAGTTCAGAGGCCGAAAGGAAAAACCTGCCCAGGTCCCTCGCTTCCCTGCCAAGTTCCTCAAGGCTTCCGGAGTTGCTTATAACGAAATCGGCAAGGTCTTTCTTGATCCCGGGATCCAGAAGCCAACGTTCCCTTCTCACAAGTTCATCTTCCTTCCAGCCCCTTGAAGCGTTCCACAGCCTCCTGGAACAAGCCGGTGCTTCAATGTAGACGGTAAGGTCCACCCAGGCAGGCACACCATTCTCGAAAAGAAGGGGGATCTCCGCCACCACCCAGCCCTTGAGGGCACTGACCCTCGATCCCATTTCCTGCCTCACCAGGGGGTGGATCCTGTCGCAAACCCATCGGTATTCCTTCTCGTCACCGAAAACGACCCGGGAGATCGCAGCATGGTCGGGCAACCCTTCAGGAGTGAGGATGCCCTTCCCCCACCTGTCGACGGCAAGCCTTGCAACATCATCCCTCTTCCAGATGGAGGCCACTATCAGGTCCGCGTTTATTACATGGGCCCCCTCTGAAGCCCAAACCGATGAGACGGTGGATTTACCAGCCCCAACGTCTCCGGTAAGGCCTACTACCAGCATAGCAGGATCCCTCCCCGCCCCGGTCATCGGTGTTTTTGAACTCATCGGGTATTTCCCACAGGAACCTTGAAAAACCGTTCCTCTGGATCGTGCCGAAGAGGACCCTGCTCCTTGCCCCTGTCAGGTAGAGGCGCTCTTCGGCCCTGGTCATACCCACGTAACACAGCCGCCTTTCCTCTTCAAGGCTGTCAGGATCGTCCATGCACCTGTAATGCGGGAATATCGCTTCCTCCAGCCCCGCGACGAAAACTGCGGGGAACTCGAGCCCCTTTGCCGCGTGAAGACTCATCAGGCTGACGGATTCAGCCTCGTCTTCCTGCAGGTCCATGTCGGTCACCAGGGCGATCTCGGCAAGCATGGTCTCGAGGCCTTCAGCGGATGACGTTATGGAAAGCAGTTCGCGGACGTTGTCCACTCTCTCCATCCAGTTTTCCGGGTCCAGGCGAACCAGTTCCTTTTCGTATCCCGCTTCCTGAAGAATGTATTCGATCACCGAGGGGAGATCCCTGCTGCGTTCGAGGATCCCCGACATATGGGCGGCCAGATCAATGACACCCTTTCCGGCCTTGCCCGTAAGCCCCGCAGCGCTGCCGGCAAGATCTTCCCATATCGCGGGGCTGTCGAGTCCGGAATTTTCTATATGGCCCCTTAACTTTTCCAGGCTTTTCCTGCCCAGTCCCCTTGAAGGGACGTTCCCTATCCTGTCCAGCGCAGCGGCATCCATCGGGTTTACGGCAAGCCTCATGAACGAAACTGCATCCTTTACCTCCCGCCTTTCGTAGAAAGCAGTCCCCCGGACTATCCTGTAGGGGATATCGTTGAGAAGGAAAGCCTCCTCGTAAAGCCTGCTCATGGCGTTAATTCGATAAAGGACGGCTATATCCCCGAACCTGAACCCCTGTCCCCTGAGCCTCATGACCTCACCGGCTATGAATGCGGCCTCTTCTCTCTCGTTCCCCGCAAGCAACACCTGGATCTTGTCGCCGCCTTTTCTCGAGGTCCAGAGTTTTTTCGGCTTTCTCCTGGTGTTGTTCCTTATTACACCGTTCGCCCCGCCGAGTATGTTCCCGGTGGAGCGGTAATTCTGCTCAAGCACAAAAACCTTTGCACCGGGAAAATCCTTCTCGAAGTTCAGGATCATGTTCATGTCCGCTCCCCGCCAGCCGTATATCGATTGATCGGGATCCCCGACCACCATGATCCGGTTCTTCCCCCCCGAAAGGGCTTTGAGCAGAAGGTACTGGAGCCGGTTCACGTCCTGGTACTCGTCGACAAGGATCCACTCGAACCTGGCCCTCTCCCTTTCGAGGATCTCCCTGTCCCGCAGAAGGATATGAAGGGGCAGCACGAGCAGGTCATCGAAATCGACAGCTCCCTGGCGTGAAAGGCCTTCCTGGTACTTTTCGAAGACGGCATCCACCGGGAAATCCATCGGTCCCGGCTGCAATTTCGCGGGATTTCCTTCACTCTTGGCTTTCGAGATACCCTCTACGATCCAGCCTGGTTCGTACTGTTTCTGGTCGATGTCAAGTTCCTTCATTGCGGCCCTGACCAGGGACCGGGAATCGCCCCTGTCAAAGACCGTCGATGCCTTGCGTCCCGTGAACCTTTCAAGATCCTTCGAGTGCCTTATCAGGAACCTGAGCCCGTAGGAATGGAACGTCCCGATATCCATACCCTTGATATCCAGGTCAAGCAGTTTCACAACCCTGTCCTGCATCTCCCTGGCGGCCTTGTTGGTGAAGGTAACGGCCATAATGGAGTCCGGTCTTACGCCTCCCTGTGAAACGAGCCATGCGAACTTGTGTGCAAGCACACGGGTCTTGCCGCTGCCGGCACCGGCAAGTACCAGCAGCGGACCGGAGCAGTACTCGACAGCTTCTGCCTGACTTTCGTTGAGAGAGCCGGTGAGTTCAGCTGTATTTGCGCCTGTCATTTACGCTTCTCCCTGATCCATTTCTCTACCAGGTCTATCCATTCCGGAATGCCCGATCCTTCCAGCGAGGATACCTCCAGTTTTCTGGCCCGGGGGTTCAATTCTTCCACATCGCCCCAGAACATTTCCCTGTCGAAAACCATATGCCGGGAAAGGTCGATTTTCGTCAAAACCACGGCTCCCGCCTTTGAGAAAAGGTGAGGGTATTTGAGGGGCTTGTCAGGTCCTTCAGGAATGCTGCTGACGGCTACCTTGAGATCTTCGCCGAGATCGAATTCGGCAGGGCAGACCAGGTTTCCTACGTTCTCTATGAAGATCACATCCAGGACTCCCAGGTCCAGTTCTTCAACGGCCTTCACTACAAGGTGGGATTCAAGGTGGCAGCCCCCGCGGGTGTTGATCTGGATAGCCCTGGTCCCTGTAAGGGCTATCCTGTCGGCATCCCTGGTTGTGGCAATATCTCCCTCGATAACGGCGGACCTGAAAGGGGCGCTCTTCAGTGTGGCCTCAAGGAGAGATGTCTTCCCTGCCCCTGGCGAACCGATCAGGTTCAACATCAGTATTTTCCTCTCGGCAAGTTTCCGTCTCAACAGTCCTGCTATTTTTTCGTCCGCAGCCATAACCGACTGCCGGATGCTTATCCTGCGGGGCATGCTATTCTTCCACCTCCACCGATTCTATCTCCAGTTCCATTCCGCTTACCGTCTCGGAGTCTCCATTGCCGCAACCTGGACACCTGGACGACACTCCACCCCACGAGATGCCACAGGACCTGCATCTTCTTTCAAGGGGCAGCTCGATGATCACCAGTTCCGCCCCTTCCATGGATGTCCCTTCGGAGGCCACAGAGAATGAGAACTGCAATATTTCGGGGATCACCTGCCTCATTTCCCCGATCTTGAGTGTAACTTTGGTGACGCGGCCCCATGCTCCATCCCGGGACCTCTCCTCTACAGAGTCGACAACTGCTTCTATCAGTGAGAATTCATGCATTTCGTCCCTCCGGAACGGCAGGTGTGATACCGATCATATTTTCGTGGTAGGGCGCACCGTAGCCCGGGCTCACAAGGGGCTGCGTCAACAGGTTCACGCCCGGTATCCCCTGTTTCATCAGGCAAAGATCATCCCCGATGCCGCTGTCGGACCTGATGAAAACTTCCAGGGAAGAACCTTTCGCTGTGATCAGCGCCCTCGCTCCGTCGGACAGCCCGAGTTTTTCCAGGCTGCCCGGCGACAGGAAAGCCTCAGGAAGATCTTTCCCCTCCGCCCATGTTCCTGCCGTCTGCCCGTTGATGTAATCCTTGTCGTGTACTGTCACAAGTCTCAAGCCGTCCTGAAAGTCCGCCGTCGCCGGGGCCTTTTCCGGCATTGTCACCGGTCTGGTTCCCCCGCCCCAGTCTTCAGGTTCGTCCCAGAAGTATACCTCTTCAGATACCTTTTTCAGGCCAGGATCGGAAAGCATGATCCTGTCCATGCTTTCGCGCTGTGCTTCCAGGTCTTTGCCCAGCCCCATCTTCTCTGCCAGACCGTTGAAGATCTGAAGGTCCGTGAGGACCCCTTCCGGTGGTTCCGCAACCCTGGAACTGCGCAGAAGATACTGGTGCCACCAGGAACCACGCCAGTCTGGACCTTCTTCAAGGAACATGGTCGACGGAAGGACAAGATCGCAGAGTTTTGCCGTTTCTGTCATGAAATGACCGATACATACCTTGAAAGGTATCCGCCCCATGGCTTCCTGGAATTCTCCGGATCCGGGAGCCTGCTTGGCCGGGTCAGAGCAGCAGAACATGCCTACCCCGATCGGTGGGGTCCACCTGGTTTGGCCATACCAGCCGGATACCGGCAGCCTCCTTGAAACTGGAGGTCTCTCTTTCAGCGAGGCAGGGAACATTGCCATCTCGTCCTTGCCGTAAAGAACACCGCCTCCCGGATTTTCGGTTCCGCCCAGAAGCACAGAAAGCGCCGCAAGGGCATGGAAAGTATCTGCTCCCGTCAGGTACCTCTGGATCCCGTAACCCGGACATATACATACGGGGATGTTTTCCGAAAGCCAAAGGGCAATTTCTTCAACCTCATTCTCGTCCAGACCGGCTCTTTTCATGATATCAGGAGGATCGATGGAAGAAAGCATCTTTTCAAAGGCCAACGAGTTACCGGCCTTTTCCCTCCAGGTGTCGGGAACCAGTCTTTTTCGGATCAATACACGGCATAAAAGAAGGGCAAGAAGACCGTCGCTCCCTGGGGAAATCCTCCACCAGAGGTCGGAGAGGCGGGTGGTCGGTGTCTGCCTGATCTCTACGGACGCCACCTTGCCGCCGCGGCCCCGGATCCTTTCCAGGACAGGAAGGAGGTGAAGGTTTGTTTCAGCGGCATTCCTGCCCCACAGGAGGATCCCTTTCGAGTGATCCGCGACGGTTCCGGGGAGGAGCACGGGTCTGTGTCCGAAAGCCCTTTCCAGCCCCGCACCTCCAGCTGCACCGCAAAGGGATCCTTTTGTAGAGGAGTAGCCGATCCCCGCAAATACATTGGGGATCAGTTCCTTGGAAAAATAGAGCGAACCCGAGCCGCGTAAAAGGAACAGCGAAAGGGGGCCCCACCGGTCCATGGCCCTTTCGTTCATTTTGGCCCACAGGCCCCAGGCATCATCCCAGGTGACCCTTTTCCAGGAAGAACCATCCTTCATCAATGGCGTCGTCAGCCTGGAACCGTGCCTCCTGATCGAATCCCACCTGGCCCCTTTTTTGCAGATAAAACCTGCCCCGAGGGGGAAAAGGGGATCAGGCTCAATTTCCAGCCCGCCTCCAGAAGCGGTTTTCACAAGGAAAGCACAGGTATCAGGGCAATCATAAGGGCAGGCGCTATGGAAATGGTCGGACAAAAAGATCACCTCTTGATCTTCGGGGATTCATCCTTTTCCAGGTAGTCCGAATTGAAAAGGTGGGGTCGAAATGAAGACCCCACCCTTGGGAAAAGGCTTTTCAGAAAAGGACCGGTCCCTGCTACTCGGGAACAAGCAGCCCGAAACCCCCGTCCTTTCTTCTGTACACGACGTTGACGTTGCCATCCTCGGCATTCCTGAAAACAAAGAAAGTATGCCCCAGGAGGTCCATCTGCATCGTGGCCTCTTCGGGGGACATCGGGCGGAAGGGGAACCTCTTCGTCTTTACAATTCCTTCCCGTTTCTCCTCCGGTTCTGCCAGCTCGTTCACAAAACCCTCGATCTCGAAGGAAACCTCCGCGGATTTCATCCTTGCCTTGTCCTTAAGGAAGGATTTGTGCTTCTTGATCTGGCGTTCAATGCTTTTAAGGCACTTGTCGAAAGCTTTCCTGCTATCCGGGGCGTAATCCTCCCCCCTCATGATCACACCGTTCACATCGGCAGTGATCTCGACAACATTCATACCCCGATTGAAGCTCACCTCTACCTGGGTGTCGCGGATACGGTCAAAGAACTTTTCAAGTTTGACGAGTTTCTTTTCCATGTAATCCTGAAGATCGTCCTGCAGCTCGACATTGCGGGTGACAAACCGGACATCCATGGCTCTTCCTCCAATCTACGATGTCGTCCTGGTAACCTCTTGACGATCATTTTATCACCATGAGGTCCCCCACACAACGAGTCTACCTCTTTACTCTTTTAGCATGCTTCTAATCCCCCTTGCATCGGGCCCTGGCGAATGGCTTATAATTACCTGGAGAATAGTCCCTTCATCAGAGAGGAATGGGGTTGGTCCGGCAATGAAGATCTCAGCAAGGGCATCAAGAATGGAACCCTCCGCGACGCTGGCGGTCGTGGCCAAGGCCAAGGCTCTGAAAGGCCAGGGGAAACCGGTAATATCCTTTGGGGCCGGCGAACCTGATTTCGACTCCCCTCCCGGGGCGGTCAGATATGCCGAGAAAGCCATCAGGGAGGGGCAGACTCACTACACCCAGTCAAACGGCCTTCCCGAACTCAGGGAAGCGGTCGTCTCATACTACAAAAGCCGGTTCGGCCTCGAATACGCCTCAGACCAGGTCATTATAGGGGCCGGAGCCAAGCCCCTGATCTACGAGACACTCGCGGCCCTTGTCGACCCGGGTGACGAGGTTCTGGTATTCTCGCCTGCCTGGGTGAGTTACGTCGAACAGATACGGCTCTTCGACGGGAAAGAAGTAATTGTCGATACCACCGGGACCAACTGTATCCCCGATCCTGAAATGTTAGCCCGGGCCATTACGCCCCGAACGGTGGGCATGCTTGTCAACACACCCAACAACCCCACCGGGGCGGTCTATGATGAGAACACCCTGAGAAGTATCGCCTCCCTTGCGGTCAAACATGACCTGTGGATCATTTTCGACGAGATATACGAAAGACTGGTCTACGGAAAGAACGAACACCGAAACATAGTATCCATTTCGCCCGAGGCCATGGACAGGACGGTACAGATAAACGGTGTCAGCAAGGCTTACGCAATGACCGGCTGGAGGATAGGATATGCCCTGGCGCCCCGGTGGCTGACGCCAAAGGTCGGTGCCGTTCAGGGCCATCTGACGTCGAACGCCTGTTCGATCGCCCAATGGGCTTCCCTGGGAGCGCTGATGGAATCAGAACCGGACGTAGTAAAAATGAGGCAGGAATTTTCAAAACGGCGGGACATCATGACGGGCCTTCTCTCGAAAATGCCGCACATTTCCTTTTCGGAACCCCAGGGCGCTTTCTACGTCTTTATCAACGTCAGGAACACCCTCGGCGGGTCATACGGAGGGAGAACCATTGAAAATGACGGTGATTTCTGCGAGGCTCTCCTCGAGGCGGAATTCGTGGCCGCAGTACCGGGGAGTGCCTTTCTTGCCCCCGGATACGTCCGTCTGGGTTACGCCAACGGAGAAAGGGATATACGGGAAGGCATGGAGAGGCTCCACAGATTCCTTGATGGCATAAAAATCTAGTCAGCGGCAGAAAAAAGCGGCGCCCCGGGAGGGGCGCCGCTTGCCTTTACCGGGGTTGTCTTCAATCCTCCAGTATTTCCCTCTCTTTTTCGGCAGATATGGCATCGATCTTCTTGATGTATTCGTCAGTCGTTTTCTGGGTCGTTTCGAGCTTGTCATGGAGGGAATCCTCGCTGATATTCCCTTCCTTCTCAATCTTTTTCAAAGCCTCGTTGGATTCACGCCTGAGGTTCCTGACCGCTATCCTTGCATCTTCGGCACACTTTTTCACGAGCTTGGTGAGCTCCACACGCCTTTCCCCCGTCAACTCCGGAACGACAAGCCTGATGTTCTCTCCGTCAACTGAAGGGTTAATGCCAAGGGAAGACGCCTGGATGGCCTTTTCGGCTGCCTTCACGGCGTTCTTGTCCCAGAGGGTGATGAGGATCTGCCTGGCATCGGGCGTGGAGATGGAGCCAACCTGTGACATGGGGGTGGGTGTTCCGTAATAGTCTACCTTGATGTCGCTGA
>CAZAMZ010000010.1:0-19338 GCA_964486375.1 uncultured Synergistaceae bacterium
GGTTGCACAGATCGTTTGGATTTCCGGAGCTGCCGGCCTTCTGGCAATAGCTTACGCCGTGTTCTCTTCCGGGCGCATCAACGCCTTCAAGGTGACCAACGAAAGGATCAACGAACTCTCGGGGATAATCCAGAAGGGCTCCATGGCCTTCCTTTCGAGGGAGTACAGGTCGCTCATACCCTTCGTTATAGCGGTAGGCGCTCTTTTGTGGTTCAAGATCAGCTCCTATTCGGCCATTTCTTTCCTGCTGGGGGCACTCTGCAGCGGCCTGGCAGGTTTCGTGGGAATGAAGGTGGCCACCAGGGCCAACGGGAAGACCGCCTTCGCTGCTGGTCAGGGGATGAACCAGGCCCTCAAGATAGCCTTTACCGGCGGGACCGTCATGGGCATGTCCGTCGTCGGCATAGGCATCATCGGAATAATAATCTGCTACTGGCTCTTCAAGGATCCCAACATTATCACCGGTTTCGGATTCGGGGCAAGTTCCATAGCCCTTTTCGCAAGGGTGGGCGGCGGTATCTACACCAAGGCTGCCGATGTGGGTGCCGACCTTGTGGGCAAGGTGGAGGCAGGGATCCCGGAGGACGACCCCCGAAATCCGGCGGTCATTGCCGATAACGTAGGGGACAACGTCGGGGACATTGCCGGCATGGGGGCGGACCTTTTCGAATCCTACGTTAATTCGATAATTGCCGCCATGGCCATAGGCCTTGTTGCCTACGGGGAAACAGGGGTCATTTACCCTCTTCTCCTCGCATCGCTCGGCATAGTATCGGCTGTCCTGGGCACTTTCTTCGTCAGGGTAAAAGAAGGGGGCGACCCCCAGCTCGCGCTCAGGATGGGGACCCTTGCAACCGGTGTATTAATGATCGGCGGGTCATTCCTGATGACCAGGGCTGTGTTTGGTGATATAACCCTTTTCTGGGCGGTAATGTCAGGAGTGGCCGTCGGCATCCTGATAGGACTGGTCACGGAGTATTACACATCCTCCGGATATTCCCCCGTCAAAGGTATCGCCCAGGCTTCCATAACCGGATCCGCAACCAATATTCTGGCCGGAATAGGTGTGGGCATGAAATCCACGGCGATCCCGGTTCTTATGATCTGCGGCGCCATCCTTGTGGGAGTGAAGTTCGGAGGCCTCTACGGCATCGCCTGTGCTGCTGTAGGGATGCTCTCGATTACTGGCATGACCCTTAGTGTAGACGCCTATGGCCCGATCGCCGATAACGCCGGCGGTATTGCGGAGATGAGCCACATGCCTCCCAAGGTCAGGAAGATAACGGACAAACTTGATGCCGTGGGCAACACGACAGCAGCAATAGGAAAAGGTCTCGCGATAGGTTCAGCAGCGCTGACGGCACTTGCCCTTTTCGCCGCTTACGCCACATCGGTCGGTCTTTCAGTTATCGACATCAACAACCCGCGGGTCATGGTCGGGCTCTTCATTGGAGGAATGCTCCCATTTCTTTTCAGCGCAATGACGATCCAGGCTGTGGGACGCGCCGCATCCCAGATGATCGACGAGGTCCGCAGGCAATTCAGGGAGATACCTGGGATAATGGAGGGTGAAGGCCGCCCCGAATATGAACGGTGCGTCGATATTTCGACCCGGGCTTCCCTCAGGGAGATGATCGTTCCCGGGTTCCTGGCCGTACTAAGCCCTGTAGCAGTTGGGCTAGTCCTCGGGGCAGAGGCCCTTGGCGGGCTTCTGGGCGGCTCCATTGTTACAGGTGTTATGATGGCCATCTTCATGTCCAATGCCGGAGGGGCCTGGGACAACGCCAAAAAGTTCATTGAAGAGGGCAACCACGGCGGCAAAGGATCCGAACCTCACGGCGCGGCCGTTGTAGGGGACACCGTAGGTGATCCTTTCAAGGACACAGCCGGTCCAAGTCTCAATATTCTTATCAAACTCATGTCGGTTGTGGCGCTGGTCCTTGCCCCCCTGTTCATCTGAGGCACGCCCTGTCCCAAGGGTCTGGAAGCTTCTCATGCTGTGATCGTCGGGGGAGGGCGCCCGAAAGCCCTCCCCCGACTTGTTTTAAGGGATAAACATAGAAGGTGATGCCGTTATGGACCGGGACGCGGTCAGGGAGGTAAAGGACAGGATAGATATCGTCGAGTTCATCGGGGAGACCGTCCCCCTGAGGAAAGCCGGACGCAGCTTCAAGGGCCTCTGTCCTTTTCACTCTGAAAAGACCCCTTCTTTCCACGTTTCCTCGGAGCGTCAGACCTACCACTGTTTCGGCTGCGGTCGAGGCGGGGATATCTTCTCTTATGTCATGGAGAGGGAGGGGTTATCCTTTGCCGAGGCCCTCTCAATGCTGGCCGAAAGGGCCGGGGTGACCATCGAACGCGTTCAGCCGGGAAGGATAAGGCAAAAAGGGATCGCAGGAGCTATGGAGGTCGCTCTTGCTTTTTTCAGGAGATCCTTTCTGGGGCCTGAAGGGGAGAGTGCCAGGAAGTACCTGCTTCGAAGGGGGATATCGGCCGATATTGCTGCAGGTTTCGAACTGGGATGGGCCCCCTCTTCATGGGATATCCTGAAAAGGGAACTTGAAGCAAAGGGTATTTCCTCCGGCGACGGTATTTCAGCAGGCCTGCTCGCCGAGAGCAAGGGGAAGGTCTACGATCGCTTCAGGGGAAGGATAATTTTCCCTATCCGGGATGTCCAGGGGAAACTCGTCGCCTTCGGGGGCCGGCTTGTGGACGGTGAAGGGGCAAAGTATATCAACAGCCCGGAGGGTGAGCTCTACAGCAAGAGAAGCACCCTGTACCTTCTTGACGCCGCCAGGCGATCCGTCAGGGAAAAAGGCCGATCGATCCTTGTCGAGGGTTACATGGATGCGATAAAACTTCATATTGCAGGTTATACAGAGGCCGTGGCATCCCTGGGTACTTCACTCACAGAAGAGCAGGCATCCCTGCTCAAGAGGTTCGGGGACCAGTGCCTTATATGCTACGACTCCGATACCGCCGGCCAGGAAGCGGCTATAAGGGGTATGTACATCCTTCAGCGAAGCGGCCTGGATATCAGGGTAGTCGTCCTCCCTTCGGGTAAGGATCCCGATGACCTCCTGGGTGAGGAAGGCGGTCACGAACGTTTCAGGGGCCTTGTCCAGAGGGCTGAGCCTCTTCCATTGTTCCATATCAGGGCAAAGATGCCTGAACTTTCTGATGACATGCGAAGGACTTCCGCCCGAAGAGAGATAATTGAAGGACTTGCAGGGCTCCCGCCCCTGGAAGCCAACAGGCATATACCACAGGTCGCACAGGGCCTGGGTATTCTTCTTCCCGAGATGCTGGAATTGATAAGGAACGCCCGGGGGGAAATTGCAAGGGATAGAAAAAAAGGTATTTCACCTGCTTTGGACGTATATAAGAAAGGGGAGGCTTCTTCGGAAGGGCAAGAGGTTCCGGATCCATGGGAAGCAGCTCTGTGTTATCTGCTCTGGACCGACGAGGAAAGGAGGGCCGCAACGGATCCTGTCGAGATCACCCCCTTTCTATCCAACGAAGACATCAAATCAGTGGCGGTTTCCATCCTCTCCGGGGACAGCACGGAGGAACTCAGGTCCAGGTGGGCTCAGACAGGGGACTCCTTCCCGATGAGGCTCATATCATCAGGATGGGCTCATTGCGAGAGGAACGGGGATAGCGGCGACCTGTGGAGTATAGTGATCTCAGCCCTTGAGGCAAAGAGGAACAGGTCCAGACTGGCAGCCCTGAGGGACAGGCATGCCAGGGGAGAGGCCTCTGCGGAGGAGATGAAGGAGTACATGGAACTGGCAAGACGAATGAAAGGAGGAATCGGCAAGGCATGACCGATCCCGAAAAGAAACCCGAGGATATCGAGAGAGCAGAAGCGGTCGAGGAGACGGAAACAAGCCCGAGAGAGGTGGCCAGGTATATCGAGAGCTTCAAGGAACTTCTCCACATGGGACGGGAGAAGGGTTTCGTCACCTACGACGATATTGAGAAGCATATTCCCGGGGAACTTATGAACGAGGAGACGCTGGACAGCCTCTATTTCAATCTTAACGAACTGGGTATCGACCTGGTTGAAATTGAGAAGGTCAGGAGCGACATCCGGGATGAAGATTCAGCCCCTGCTGCCGAATACAACGAGGAAATGGGAGTACTTGAGGACCTCCCGCTTTCCGACCCTGTAAGGATGTATCTCAGGGAAATAGGGAAAATAGCACTTCTCAAGCCGGAAGAAGAGGTGGAACTTGCCAAGCTTGTCGAGGCCGGCGATCCCGTTGGCAAGAGCAAGCTTGTGGAGGCAAATCTCAGGCTGGTTGTCAGCATAGCCAAGAAATATATTGGCAGGGGTATGCTCTTCCTTGATCTCATCCAGGAGGGAAACCTGGGTTTGATAAGGGCTGTCGAAAAGTTTGATTACCGCAAAGGCTTCAAGTTCAGCACCTATGCCACCTGGTGGATCAGGCAGGCGATCACGAGGGCGATCGCCGATCAGGCCAGGACCATACGGATCCCCGTCCATATGGTGGAAACGATCAACAAGCTTATCAGGGTATCCAGGCAGCTTGTTCAGAGGCTGGGACGGGAACCCACATCTGAAGAGATCGCGGCAGAAATGGCCATCGGGTCGGAAAGGGTGGAGGAGATACAGAGGATAGCACAGGAGCCCGTTTCACTGGAGACCCCTATAGGGGAGGAAGAGGACAGCCAGTTAAGCGACTTCCTCGAGGACAAGAACCTTCCCAGCCCTGAAGATGCCGCTGCGGTCCAGCTTCTGCGGGAACAGCTGGAGGGCATGCTTGAAGAACTGACGGAAAGGGAAAAGGAGGTCCTCAGGTTGCGTTTTGGACTGGAGGACGGGCATCCCTACACTCTTGAAGAAGTGGGTAAAAGATTTGGTGTTACCCGGGAAAGGATCAGGCAGATCGAGGCCAAGGCCCTCAGAAAGCTGAGGCACCCCAGTCGAAGCAAAAAACTGAGGGATTTTCTTGATTGATGTTGTGCGAAAATTCGAGTTGTTCCCTCTTGAAGCAATGATACAAATCATTTGTTATAATAATCACGGGGCTTGTTCCCGGAGGCACAAACTTGAGGGTTGACCGTTTTCTCAAAATGGCGCGTATCGTTAAAAGGAGGAGCCTGGCCCAGGAAATGATAGCCCATGGGGCGGTGAGGGTAGGCAAGTCCGAGGTGCGCCCGTCCAGAGATCTCAAGCCCGGAGATATCGTGGAAGTGGCTTTCCCCAGAAAGGTCCTGACGCTGAAGGTTACCACCGTTGAGGAGTCGGAGCTTAAACGGGGAGTTTGCGCATTCGATATCATTGAGGAACGTCACGTTTCCGGTGAAGAAAGGCCCTGGTGACCGGCCCTGCAAAGGGGCGTCCCTTTCGGGACCGAAATTATTCAAGGGGGCAAACACAATGAGAATAGCCGAACCGACAGTCGAGCGCCTTGTGCTTTACTACCGTCTTTTGCTTCAGCTTCATAACGAGGAGCGCAGGGTGGTATCTTCCCAGGAGATAGGCGAGATGCTCGGCCTGAAGGCCAGCCAGGTGAGGAAGGACCTGTCATATTTCGGGGAGATAGGAAAACGCGGTGTAGGCTATCACGTGGAAAGGCTATACCAGCATATCAGCGAGATCCTTTCACCGAAAAGGCTATGGAAGATCGCCCTCGTGGGAGTCGGGAGGCTCGGGGAGGCACTTCTCGGGCATAAGGCCCTCAGAAGTGAGAAGTTCAGACTGGAGGCTCTTTTCGACAACGATCCCTCGAAGATCGGGACCGAGATCTGCGGAATTCCATGCTACGATTCTGATAAAATGACCGATATCATTCGGGAAAAGGATATCGAGGTGGTCATTCTTACAGTACCTGCAGGAGCTGCACAGATATCGGCCGACAGGGCAGTTGCCGCCGGTACGGTGAAGGGGATACTGTCCTTTGCGACCACTTCAGTGTCCGTACCCGATGATGTGCTTGTATACAGGGTGGACATTTCCGTAGAACTTGAGAAACTTCTGTTCTTCCTTAAGGGCGGAGTGATCTGAAACGTTGTTTTGACATCATTCCGACACCCTGTTCCGATTGTCACCGTGTCGTGGTAGAATGTGCAGTGCGAAAATTATCCTGTTAGAACCATGATAAAAAGGGAGGCGTAGATATTGCAGGCACAGGGTGGACTTATGGGTATGCTCCTGCCTTTGGGAGTATTCGTTGTTATCTTTTATTTCCTTATCATCAGGCCGCAGAAAAAACGTCAGCGCAAACAGGAGGAAATGCTTGCCTCCATCCGCCGCGGCGATCAGGTTGTCACAGCAGGCGGCTTTTTCGGCAAGGTAACTGAAGTAAAGGATGACAGCTTCATCGTTGAGATAGCCGATGGCGTCAAGGCCAGGATCCTCAAGGCGTCGATCCAGATGAAAAAGCATGAAGGTGAAACTCAGGCTCCGATAGAATCTGACGGTCTTGCAGGTTGATCTCCGTTACCCGCTCCTTTTTCCAGGTTGATCCGGGGCACCGCGAGGCTTCCTTCGGAGTGGATGCCGGGCATCCGCTCCGTTTTTTTTGAAACGTTCTGCGCCGGGACAGGGATCCTGTACCAGCGGATTATCGAGAGAAGGTTTAGACAGGGGAGGAAGGAACATGCTCAAAAAGGATCGTTGGCGGCTTATCATTGTAGCGGTAGTGGTGCTGGCCGCCCTGCTCTCCGTCTTCCCGATCAGGGGGAGGGTCCGCCTGGGGCTGGACCTCAAGGGAGGGGCCCACATCCTGCTTCAGGCAAAGGGCACCTCGGAAAATCCCCTGACCGATGACA
The DNA here is from genome assembly GCA_964486375.1 of uncultured Synergistaceae bacterium. GTDB lineage: Bacteria > Synergistota > Synergistia > Synergistales > Thermovirgaceae > UBA4066. The sequence goes on from CAZAMZ010000010.1 coordinate 6,802, forward strand.
GCGTCGAGCGGCTTCTGGCAGTTCTGCGCAACAGGATAGACCAGTACGGTGTATCTGAACCCGTTATCCAGAGGGAGGGCAGCGACCGTGTCATTGTCGACCTTCCAGGCGTTGCCGATCCCGAGGCCGCACTGGAACTGATCGGCAAGACGGCCCTGCTCGAGTTCAAGCATGTCCATGAATCGACGGGCTCCCTGCCGCCTGGGCCACAAAGAGCCAATTACGACTCCCAGGAGGAGTTCATGGAGGCCCAGTCAAGATGGGATGCCGTAAAACGGCAGTTTGACGAGGCCGCCGAGGAAATGAGGGTCAGGGCAGAGGATGACCCTGAGATGACCATGTCCCGGAGCGATGAAGGGGAAGCCTACCTGTTAGGCGAAACCTACGTGAGCGGAGGCGACCTGGTGGATGCCAAGACCGATTTTGACAATCTCGGCCGCCCTGTCGTAACTCTCCAGTTCAGCAGCCATGGCGCCAGGCTTTTCGATGAGGCCACGGCGGCAAACGTGGGGCGGCAGATCGCCATCAGCCTTGACGGCAAGGTCATTTCGGCCCCCGTCGTACAGGAACGCATTAGCGGGGGCAATGCCCAGATATCGGGGCGATTCTCCACCGCCGAGGCACAGAGGCTTTCAATAATGCTGAGGGCCGGCGCGCTCCCCGTAGCCGTCGAGATCCTGGAGAACCGTTCCGTCGGGCCGACGCTGGGTTCCGACTCGATCAATTCCGGGATCAGGGCGGGTCTCTTCGGGGGACTCCTGGTCCTTGCGTTCATGCTGATCTACTACAGGACCCTTGGGGTGGCCGCTGACATTGCCCTTGCCGTGTCAATGCTGCTTGTGTTTGCGGGCCTGATAAGCCTGAAGGCTACGCTGACCCTTCCAGGAATCGCCGGTATCATACTTACCCTTGGGATGGCCGTCGATGGCAATATACTGATCTTTGAAAGGATGAAGGAAGAGGTCGCCGGCGGGAAGACACCATACGCGGCGGTCGATTCCGGATTCAGGAAGGCCCTGACGGCCATTCTTGATGCAAACATTACAACCCTTATAGCAGCGGCGGTGCTCTTCTATTTCGGGAGCGGCCCTATCAGGGGATTCGCAGTTACCCTTTCTATAGGCATAGTGGCGAGCGTCTTCAGTGCCCTGGTGGTCACGAGGGCACTGCTGCATCTCCTTCAATCGGGGAGCCGCGGAAGGATCAAGATCGCCCCGTCCGCTGAAAGGGGGAAAAGGTGATGTTCTTCAGGGTAAAAAGGTCGATCGATTTCATGGGATTCCGCAAGACCGCCATCGCCCTGGCTCTTGCCATGGTGGTTATCAGCCTGGCCCTGCTTATGTTCAAGGGGCTGAACCTCGGCATCGATTTCACCGGGGGCAATCTTGCGCAGATAGAGTTCTCCTCGGCGGTAGGAGTGGCAGAGGTCAGGGACGCCCTTTCCGAAGCAGGCCAGGGACAGGCAGTGATCCAGGCTTACAGCGACAACGGGATCCTTGTCCGGATCAATTCCTTCGATGACGACGTAGCCCAGGAAACTTTGTCCGCGCTTCGTTCAAGGTTCGGAGAGATCGACGTGCTCAGGCTTGAAAAGGTCGGACCTGTAGTAGGGGAGAAACTTCGCCAACAGGCGTTTGTGGCCCTTTCCATTGCCCTTGCAGGCATCCTCGCCTACGTTACGGTAAGGTTCAGGTTCCGTTTTGCCGTGGTAAGCGTTGCAGCCCTTGTTCACGATACCATCGTCACGCTGGGTATCTTCAGTCTCCTGGGCAGGGAGATCTCACTCCCCTTTATAGCGGCGATCCTTACAATAGTAGGTTACTCCCTGAACGACACGATAGTGGTTCTTGACAGGGTACGTGAGAACTGGAAGGGGTTAAGGCAGAAGGGTATCATCACCCTTATCAACGAATCTATCAACCAGACCATCTCCAGGACCATAAACACTTCCCTTACCACTTTCCTCCCCGTCCTTACGCTGTTCGTCTGGGGAGGCCCGGTTATAGCCAACTTTGCTCTTGCCCTCCTTATCGGTATAGTTGTCGGGACATTCAGTTCCATCTATATAGCCGGTACCATCCTGGGTGAATGGTACCTCAGATCACCTGAAAAGGCCTGAAGAAAAACGACGGATAACCAAAAAAGGGGCGGTCCAGCCGGAGGGTTGCACCGCCCCTTTTTGACGGAACATCACGAAAGATATAGAATAACAAATATAATCTGCATTACGGTGAATTGGCACATGGGCACAGATTATTCGAAAAGGGAGGGATTCCTATGTCTGTGGCCGCGTTTGACCGTCTCAAGGGATTCGTTTCCTCAAAGATCCTGGAGAAGATCGTTGATACAGCGACCACCGGGGATGAGGCGAAACTGGCCGAGCTCTTCGAACTCCTTTCAAGAATTGCACCAGCACGGTACTTCCGGGAAAGCTTCCTCGATCTGGCGCAGAAGGTACGCGATGACCACCCGTTGGCCAGAGTATTCCGGAGGCTCTTTACGGATCTCGATCCCAACTGCAGGCAAAAGGCCATAACCAACTTCTTCGTTAACTTCCTTTTGCTGGGTCGGGGTATAAGGGACAGAAAAGAGTCTGAATTGGGGATCCATCTCCCAAACTTCCTTGTCATTAGTCCGACCATGAGATGCAACCTTCGCTGCAGGGGCTGTTACGCAGGACAGTATTCGAAGGAAGATGAACTGCCTTTCGAAGAGCTGGACAGGATAATCAGCGAATCAAAGGAACTGGGGATGTTCTTCTTCACCTTTTCGGGCGGGGAGTGTTTTGTTCGGCCGGATCTGCTGGACCTGTGGGGAAAACACAGGGACTGTTTCTTCCATGTCTACACAAACGGGACGCTGATAGACGACAGAATGGCCGAGCGCCTGGTCAGGCTCGGCAACGTCGCGCCCATGGTCTCCGTTGAGGGGTCCCGTGAGGAGACCGATGCCAGGAGGGGTCCGGGTATCTACGACAAGGTTATCAAGACTTTCCGCAGGCTCGACAAGGCCGGTGTTCTTTTCGGCTTTAGCGCCACCTGCACCCGGGACAGCGCAGATTATGTTGCCTCAGACAGGTTCATAGAAAACATGATGGACCTCGGGTGCAAGGTGGGGTGGTTCTTCCAGTACATCCCCACCGGTGAAGATCCTGACCTGGGATACATGGCCACGCCGGAGCAGAGGCTGGCCCTTCACCTCAAGGTTACGGAATGGAGGCAAAAACATCCCATATTCCTCGGCGATTTCTGGAACGACGGTCCCTTTGTGGACGGGTGCATGGCGGGGGGAGAGAGATATCTTCACATCATTTCCAACGGTGATGTCGAGCCCTGTGTGTTTGTTCATTTCGCCGTAGACAACATAAGGGACAAAAGCCTTGTTGACGTTATCCAGAGTCCCTTCTTCAAGGACATACGAGAAAGGCAGCCCTACGATGACGACAACCTGCTGTGTCCCTGCATGATCATCGATCACCCTCACGTACTCAGGGAAGTTGTGCAGACCCACGGTGCAAGGGCGACCCACCCAGGTTCGGAGAGGATGCTTGCAGATCTTTCTGAAGGCCTTGAGCGCTATTCCGAAGAGATCCACACCCGTTTCGATCCGCTCTGGAACGGAGGAGGAAGGGACAGTTACCTCAAGAGCCTCGAAAGGGAGGACAAATCCCGCTCCCACAGCCGGTATAAAAAACGATTGCCAACAGAGCAGAGAACAGGATAATCTTGTCAGGGGAAATGCAGAAAGAATCCCTGAGAGGAGTGAGGAGATGAAAAGTTACGCCCTTGCTATTGCTTTGGCAATGCTTTTGGCCGCAGTCTACGCTTTTCAGAATACCGGGGAGGTTCTGGTAAGGTTCCTTATGTGGGAGGTCTCGCTCCCTCAGGGTATTTGGGAGGTAATGCTTTTCGCGGCAGGCGGGGTGCTTATGTGGATGGTATCGCTGTTCGCGATGGTGGAGAGCAGGTCAAAATATACCAGGCAGATAAAGGAAAAGGAATCGAGGGTCAGGGAACTTGAGAACGAACGATCCTCGCTTATGGATGCTATAAGGCATGGAGGCCAGCAGCATGAAAAACCGCTGCAGGTCCAGGAACCTGAAGAAGAACAGGAGAGCCCGGAAGAGGAACCTTTGGGGGATCAGGAGATCCAGTGATAGGGAAGATACCCCTCTCCCGCCTGACGCTCTGGAACGTTGACGGCGGGGCGAGGGTTTTGGCTGAAAAAGTACCCTGCTCACCCCTGACGGCCCTTCTTCTGAAAATGAAAGGAATTTCAGAGGACGATCCTGCCGAGGCCCGGGCAATGTTGAGCCCGGGCCTTGATGATTCCCTTGATCGTCTGGATCTCGGCAATTCTTCAAGAAAGGCTGCAGATCTCTGGAGAGATCTTGAGGGGGCCGAAAGGGTAGTAATATACGGGGATTATGATGCCGATGGAGCCTGTGCCACGTCCCTTGCCATGGAGATGGCCCTTGCTGCTTTCAGGGAGGTCAGGTATTTTATTCCCCACAGGCACAGGGAAGGTTACGGTGTCCATGAAAGCGTAGTCAAGTCGATCGCCAGGGGCGGATGCGACCTCCTTGTCGCTGTCGATTGCGGGACCAGGGATATTAATGCCCTTAAAGCAGCCAGGGATCACGGGATCCCCGTGATAGTGTTTGACCATCATGCTCCAGGGGATTCCCTCCCGGAGGGCTCGGTGGTTGTCAACCCTCTTGTGGACGGCAGCAGCGAGGCGCGCGCTCTTTGCGCAGCGGGAGTGTTGTGGGCCTGGGCGATGAAGGAGAGAGTTTTCCCTGGAAGATGGCTTGAGGAGAGGGTCGACCTGGCTGCACTTGCAACCCTTGCCGACCACGTCCCGCTCGGGAACCTGAACCGTGCCATCGTCTTGAAAGGGCTGCAAAAGATACGATCTTCGGCGAGGCCAGGTCTGGGATCTCTGATCTCGGCCATCGGCGGTGACGCTGCGGCTGTGGACGAAGAGTTCCTGGTAATGAAGGTCATCCCCTGCCTGAATGCCGCGGGAAGACTGGGACTCGCCGACATTTCGGTGGATGTCCTCCTTGGAGGGGAAAACCTTGAACGCAAGGTCATGGAGCTTGTAAGGCTCAACAGGAAGAGGCAGTCCCTTTCGGGAGAGATCCTGGAAGAGACCCTGCCGAAGGTCCGCGATGGTGCTTCACTGGTCCTGAGCGATTTCTCATGGCCGGTCGGCGTTCTGAGCGGGGTTGCCAGCAGGCTGTGTGCCGATACAGGACTTCCGGTTGCCCTTGCCTCCCTTTCGGGAGACCATGTCAGGGGCACACTAAGGGTCCCGCAGGGGGTGGATGCCATGGATATACTGGAAAAGATATCCCCCCATCTCCTTTCATGGGGCGGTCACCGTTTTGCCGCAGGCTTCTCGGTTTCAAGGGAGAGCTGGGTCAAAGTGAGGGCCCTCATGGAGGATATCCTTGTTTCTGCAAGACCCGAGCCTGGAATGGTGCAGGCGATAGATCATCCGCCTGAACTTCTGGACCTCGAGGAAGTGTTCTCAATGTCATCTCTTGGCCCATTTGGGGCGGGAAACCCCTATCCGCTCTTTTTTGCCCATGGAGGGAGTGATGTCGGGATATCTCCCCTGGGAAGGGACGGAAAGCATGTCAGGGTAAGCTGCCGCGGGAGGGAATTCCTTGCGTTCGGGGGGTACTCCCTGTCGGACTGCATCAGGAACTCCCCGGGCTGGACATACCGGGCCAGGATCAACAACTGGCAGGGAAGAAGCAGGGTGGACCTGATCATCGAATCGATTGCGGTCGAGGGGGACAACGGCCGGGAAGGATGCTTCTTTTGAACGATGAGAAGAGTATCATCAGCGAAGTTGTAGGGGTAAACGGTTCTTCGAAGGTTGATCCGGGAGAGACGAAAGCCCTCCGCCTCCTCAGGGACAGCTTTGTCGGCCGGTTTCCCGAGGATTCAAGGGTCATGTCGGTAAAGATGGCCTGGCATGAATTCTGGGGAAAGGCCTCCCGTTATCTGAGCCGTGAGGATCTTATCCGCTGCGGCGAGGCTGCGGTGTTCGCATCGGAAGCCCACGGGCGTCAGACAAGGCTGACCGGGGACCCCTACATAATTCACACCATCGGTGTGGCTTCCGTCCTTGCCGACATGGAACTTGACGCTGATACCCTGAACGCCGCCATTCTTCACGACGTCCTGGAGGATACAGAGACGAGCCCCGACACCCTGAAGGAAAAGTTCGGGGAACCCGTAATGGTACTTGTGGACGGGGTCACCAAACTCGGGAAGCTGCCCTTCAAGACTTTTGAGGACTACCAGGCTGAGAACCTGAGGAAGATGTTCCTGGTCATGGCCAAGGATATAAGGGTGGTGCTCATAAAACTGGCAGACCGCCTGCACAACATGAGGACCATCCAGGCACTGAGGAGGGAAAAACAGATCAGGATCGCCCGGGAGACCCTGGAGATATATGCTCCCCTGGCTCACAGGCTTGGCATCTACCAGATAAAGAGGGATCTTGAAGACCTTGCGTTCAAGGTGATCGATCCGGAGGCCTTTTTTGATATCAGGAGGCGGGTCAAGAAAAAACTTCCCGAGAGGGAGGATATAATTAAAAAGGCGATCGAAGTCCTCCATCGCAAGTTTTCCGAGGAGCATATTGCAGCCTTTATTACCGGAAGAGCCAAGCACTTTTACAGCATCTATGAAAAAATGCGAAGGAAGAACATCTCCCTTGAAGAGCTTTTTGACCTGCTTGCCCTGCGAATTACCGTGAAGGACGTCGCGGAATGCTACGCCGCCCTGGGCATTGTCCACACGATCTGGAAACCCCTTCCAGGACAGTTCGATGATTATATCGCCAACCCCAAGAGCAATCTCTACCAGTCACTTCATACGGCTGTTCTGGGGCCCAGCGGCGAGCCCCTGGAAATACAGATAAGAACCAGCGAAATGCACTGGATAGCCGAATACGGTATAGCTTCCCACTGGAGGTACAAGGAGAAAAAACAAAGGATAGACAAGCTTGACGAAAGGCTGGCATGGATCAGGCAGGCTTTGGAGACCCAGTCCGAAGGGGGGGAAGCCTCGGAGTTCCTGGAACATGTCAAGGCCGATGTGCTTTCCTCTGACCTGTTTGTCTTCACTCCCAAGGGTGATGTGGTCTCCCTTCCCGGCGGCTCGACGCCGATCGACTTTGCCTACGCAATACACACAGAAGTGGGGCACAAGTTTGTAGGGGCCATGGTCAACAACAGGATCGTCCCGATAGATTACGAGATCCAGAACGGTGATATTATCAAGATCCTGACTTCGCCCCAGGGTCATCCATCCAGGGACTGGATGAAGGTAGCGAGAAGCGGCAAGGCAAGAAGCAAGATCAGGTCCTGGCTTCGACAGGCCGAGAGGACCGACAGGGAGGAGAAGATATCCCGGGGAAGGGAACTTCTTGTCCGCGAGATCCACAGGAGGGATACAGACCGGGGGGAAGCAGCTCACCTTTCCGGGGCAATTCTGAAAAAGATAGCCAGCGACCTGGGTTATGGCCAGGCCGACGACCTGTTTTCCGCTATTGGCGGAGGGAGCCAGGGCGTATCAGCCGTAGGCTCAAAATATATCGAACTGGAGAGTTCTCAGGCACACTTGCCGGCCGACCTGGAAGAATCTGGGGATGAGGTACAGGTCCCCAAGAGGGAACTGGATTCGGAGATAATAGTGGAAGGGAGCAGCGGTGTAATGGTCTCCCTGGCCAACTGCTGCAAGCCTCTACCCGGGGACGATATCGTGGGTTACGTGACAAAGACCCGGGGGATAACAATTCACCGCACCGAATGTCCCAATGTGGCTGAAAACCCGGAGGACCGCAAGGTGCAGGTCCAATGGGGAGTGTTGCGGTCGTCACGATACCCGGCAAGGCTGAAGCTGGAGGGAGCAGACAGGCCGGGCCTTTTTGCAGAAGTAGCCCAGGCCATTACCGGTCTGGATGGATCGATAACCCAGGTGAGGGCTTTTGTGGCCGGTGCTAACAGGGGCAGGATGACAATTGACCTCCAGGTAAGGGACCTGGAACACCTCTACAGGATCATAGCGAAACTGAATTCCGTCAAGGGTGTCATAGAAGTTCTCAGGGGGTGATCTAACCTATGCGGGCTGTTGTTCAGAGAGTTACCCGCGCAAGGGTTCTAGTAGACGGCTGCATAACAGGGCAGATCGAAAGAGGGCTTTGTGTTTTCCTTGGGGTCGGCCCCGAGGACGGCGAGAAAGAGATATCCTGGATGGCCGAGAAGATAGTGAACCTCAGAGTCTTTGAGGACAGCGATGGCAGGATGAATCGTTCCCTCAGGGATGAGGGCGGGGCGATCCTCACAGTTTCCCAGTTCACCCTCTACGGAGATTGTCGAAAGGGAAGGCGCCCGTCATTTGCGGGAGCTTGTGAACCGGAAAAGGCGAAAAGGCTTTATGACAAATTCATTGAGGTCCTGTCATCGCTTGGCGTTCCTGTCGAGAGCGGCGTTTTCCAGGCCTTCATGCAGGTGGAGATCTGCAACGACGGTCCTGTCACACTTATCATAGATACAGCGGGGGGTTGCTGATGTTGTTGGAAAGATTTGCCCTGGGGGCATTGTGGACGAACGGCTACCTTGTCCATGACGAAGAAGGCAGGGGGTTTTTCGTAGACCCCGGGGGGGATCCCCGGGAAGTCATGCAGGAGATCGAGAGGAAAGGGGTAGCCCTTGAGTTTGTCATGCTCACCCACGGCCATGCGGACCATATCGGGGGGCTGGCGAAGATCAGGGTCAAGGCCGCCAGGGGGGTTCTGATCCATGAAGATGATGCATTCATGCTTTCCCATGCGGAGGCAAACCTGTCGGTTTTTACAGGTGAAAAACTGGACCTTCAGCCCCCGGAAGGACGGTTCCATGACGGTGACTTTTTCAGGGCGGGCAGAATTTCTGTGAAAGTGATACACACCCCTGGCCATACGAGGGGCAGTTCGTGTTTCCTGGTGGAAGAAGCGGGGGATGATCCCGTACTTCTCTCCGGTGATACCCTTTTTGCGGGAAGCGTTGGGCGTACGGACCTTCCCGGGGGCGACGAGGCGGTGTTGATGGCCTCACTGGAGAAACTTTCCGCCCTTCCGGATACAATAAGGGTTCTCCCGGGACATGGGCCGGAAACGACCATAGGTGAGGAGAGAAAAAGAAACCCTTTCTGGCCGGGCAGGTCAAGATGAAGGCGGCTTTTGCTTTAGAGGAGGAACTCCCAAGGGAAAGGCTTGAAAGAATGGGATCGGAGGCTCTTTCACTTTCTGAAATAGTCGCCATCCTGCTCAGGACCGGGAATACCGGGAAAAACGTACTGGAGGTCTCATCGGAACTGATAAGGGAATTCGGGGGATTACAGGGTCTTGCAAGGGCTTCCTTCAGGGAATTCCTGGAAGTGGGGGGTCTTGGTAAAGCCAAGGCAGCAACCCTGGTTGCCGCAATGGAACTGGCCAGGAGGATCTATTCGGAGGAGAAGGCTTTGCAAGAGGACAAAGGTACGGAAACACCCCGTTCGTGCCTTGCCCGGTGGAGCGCGAAACTGGCCCGGGAGCCGAGGGAATTCATTGTTGCGATATTTACGGACGGCAGGGGAAAGGTCCTTGAAGATGCCCGTATTTCCTGGGGAGGCCTTGACGGGGCTGTCCTTGATCTGAAATATCTCCTAAAGAGGGCCGTCCGGCTTGATGCAGAGGGAGTGCTATTGCTTCATAATCATCCTGATGGTAGCTTGAATGCCAGCGTGGAGGACAGGCTTCTTACGGCCCACGTTGAGAGGAAGCTTGAAGCCCTTGGCATTGATTTCCTGGGGCATTTTGTCGCCGCAGGGGGCGGATTTGAAGAGGTCGGGTGCCATGTTCCCGTCCGTTGAGCGATCTTCTGAAAGTTGGTGAGGTGCAGGTGTTTGGTTCGATCTCCGGTCTATTCGGCAAGGATATTGGTATCGATCTAGGAACGGCCAACATAGTAGTTCATGTCAAGGGAAAAGGCGTTGTAATAAACGAACCTTCCATGATAGCCTTCCGAAAGGCCAACAGGCGCAGTTCGAAAGAGATCATCGCCTATGGTTCGCAAGCGAAGGCAATGGCAGGCAAGACCCCCATCTGCGTGGAGACGGTCAGGCCGCTTCTGAACGGAGTGATAGCCGATTTCGATATGACCGGCGCACTGATAAGACATTTTCTCGCAAAGGCCAACAACGGCATCCGACCCTTTGGTCACCCCAGGGTCATAGCCTGTGCCCCCGTCGAGATCACGGAAGTGGAGAGAAAGGCGTTTATAGATGCCACCCTGGACGGAGGCGCCAGGGAGGCCTACGTCGTCGAGGAGCCAGTGGCGGCGGCGCTCGGTGTGGGACTCCCGATCGAAGAACCCCGCGGCAACATGATCCTTGACGTAGGAGGGGGGACAAGCGAGGTGGCCGTCCTTTCCCTGAGCGGTGTCGTGGTAAGCAACTCTCTAAGAGTGGCAGGGGACGAGATGGATAACGCCATCATCAACATGATGAGGCAGAACTACACCCTGTCCATAGGGAGTGCCACCGCCGAGGAGGTCAAGAACACGATAGGCTCTGCTGTCCCGATGCAGTCAGAGAGAGAATTCGAGGTCAGGGGCCGCAACCTCAAGGATGGGCTTCCAAGGGGCATCAGGATATCCAGCACGGAGGTCAGGGAAGCCCTGAACCCTGTTCTGACAAGGATCATAGAGATGGTCAGGGAGACCATGGAGCGGACTCCCCCGGAACTTGCAAGGGATATTGCGGACCAGGGACTTGTCCTGACCGGAGGGACTGCACTGCTCGAGGGGTTTGACAAAAGACTTTCACAGGACCTTAATGTTCCGGTCCTGGCTGCGGAAAGGCCTCTTTTCTCCGTCGCCGACGGAATAGGAAAACTTCTGGACCAGTTCGATGCAATGAAAAAAGTACTCGTTTCCGTAGGGCATGGCGTTCGCTGAACGTCCGCGTGTTCTGAAACCGTTCACGAAAAAGGTCATCCGGAGTCAGGAGTGTCCAGGTGATTAAAAGGGTTGCTTCGGCATGGTTGCACGGTCTGGCTGCAGCGACAATAGGACTGCTCTTTCTCGCGGTCTCTCCGGGTTCGCCGGTGGCTTCGAAGGCCGTCGAACTGACGGCTGTTGTGTTTTACCTTCCCGAACGTCCTGCGGTATGGGTCAGGCAACTTGCAGTGGAAGGTTCTCTATGGTTTGGCGGAATGCGCGAAATGAAGGAAAAGGTGAGGCAGCTGGAGTTCGAAAATACCCGGCTAAGGTCCGCCATACAGGAAAGACCGGATCTGAAGGTGCCTGCTTTATCGGACCTCATGCCCGTCCGGATAGACGTAAGGCCTCCGCACAGCTGGTGGAAAGAGGTAAGAATAGACAAGGGTGCCGGAGAAGGTGTAAAGGAAGGAATGCCCGCACTGCAGGATGGATACCTTGCAGGAAGGGTTTCACGAGTACATGAAGGTCACTCGTGGGTAGAGATCCTGACCTCTCCCTCTCTTTTCGTTCCGGTCGTCATAGATGATACAAGGGATCTCGGTGTTCTTGCCGGGGACGGAGAGGGGGGTATCAACCTCCTGTACATCTCCGGGGAAAAAGAGATCAGGCAGGGTATGCGGATCAGCACGGCACTGGTCAGCGATGTCCTCCCGCCGGGCATCCCTGTCGGCGAGGTTTCAGGCAGGGAACCTGAACCCGAGGGCGGGTTCGTCATCTACCATGTAAAACCGGGAGCGGACCTTTCAGTTATGTATTCCCTTTTTATCCTTTCCGAAGGCGGTCAGCACTGATATGGTCTCCATCGCAGCAGTGTGGTTTCTGCAGGATCTCCTGCAGGTTCTCGTCTCGGGCAGGTTCCTGGTTCCTGATATCTTCCTTCTGTATGTCCTTTTCAGGATGACAAGGTCTTCCGGGGATGTGCCTTCAATAGTATGGGCGGCCTTTGCAGGGGGACTGCTCTGGGATCTGAGGTGGACCGCGCTGCCAGGCCTTACCGCCTCTCTGTATTCGTTTTTTTCGGCAGTCTGTATGGTCGTGTGGAATCATATTCCAGGATCGGGAAGGAACGCGAGCCTTTTCCTCATCCTGGCCATCTCTTCGCAGGTAATGACGAGCCTGGTGAGATTCCTCACCTGGGGAAGTTCAAGGGAAGCTCTTGCAGGGGTGCTGGTGATACAGCTTCTTTCATCGATCCCGTTCCTCGTCATAGCTGCACTTGCAGTGTCATCGGGGGCTGAAGACGACGATGTCAAGCACTAGGACCTCCTATGTCACCCGCCTGATCATCTGGAGGGGCATAATGATGGCATCTCTCGTGGTTCTCCTTGCCGCCCTTTACTGGCTCCAGGTAATGCAGTCGGACCTATATGTCAACCTTGCTGTCAGGAACAGGCTAAGGCTTGTCAGGATGCCTCCGGCAAGAGGGAGGATCCTGGATGCGAACGGGACGGTTCTTGCCACAAACGCCCAGACCTTTGACCTGATGGTCTACC
>CAZAMZ010000011.1:0-17647 GCA_964486375.1 uncultured Synergistaceae bacterium
CATCAGCCTCACTCAAGGGAACTGGTGAGACTGATGGCATGGTATTCCGACGTCAGGGAGGCCTTCCTTCTGGAGAGCGTGGCCAGGTACCTGAGGCCGGGCAGCTGGTCCATAAAGGATGGTCAGATATCGCTGGCATCGGAGGATTTCAGGCGTTTCTTTGGTTCGGAATGACCAACCTGACCTTGAGCAAGGGTTTTCTGGAGCGGGGTATCGAAAAGGGGCGCGGAACGATCGATCCGATCCGCGCCCTTCGGGTTTAATGCTTAAGGCTCCAAGGCCTCAACTTGAGACCAGCAGTTCGCTGTAACGGGGATAGGGCCAGAATTCCCTTGAAACCAGTTCTTCGACGGCATCACACATCCCTCTTATGCCTTCCAGGACAGGTATACCCTTTTCAGAAAGGATCTCCGACTTCTTTTCCATGTCTGCAGCACCCAGGCTGTCCCTCAGGGATGTCATCCTGTTGATACCCTCGATAAGCCCTTCCTTTAAACGGAAAAGGTCACCGATGTGTTCCTCCCACAGGCAGGGGTTATCTCCCTTAAGGGAATCCGGAACTTTTTCCAGGGCTGAAGCCTCGGAAAAGATCTGCTTCGTGATCGCAGGCAGAACTCCTGTCCTGACCATGTTCTCCATGACGTTCATCTCGATCTCCATGGTCTTAATGAACTGTTCGAGCCTTGTTTCATAATATCCCCTGATCTCGCGGTCGCTTAGAACACCCAGTTCAGAAAGCAGTTCCCTGTGTTCCGGGACAAGGAATAGAGCCAGCGCTTCGCCTGTGCTGTGTGCGACAGGCAGACCCCGCCTTGCGGCTTCCCCGTGCCATTCCAGTGAATAGCAGTTGCCCTCGAACCTGATGTTGCTGCTCTGGAGAGCAGCATTTCGAATGGCATCCAGGGCCGCATCAGCGACATCGGTCTCCCCGACCCTGGATTCGATCATCTGGGCCATCTGCTCAAGTCCCCAGGTCCAGAGGGAAAGGATCATTGTCATGGGACCGGCTGGGGACTGGGAAGATCCGGGAGCCCGGAATTCAAACTTGTTTCCTGTGAAAGCTATTGGCGCTGTCCTGTTTCGATCGGTGTTATCCTTGAGAATGTCCGGCAGCCGGCTCAGACCCAGGTTTATAAATGCTTTTGAAGGCAGGTTTTCCGGCAATCCTCCTTCCACCCTGTCGAAGATCTGGGAGAGTACATCTCCAAGGAAAACGCTCATGATCGCAGGAGGAGCCTCGTTGCCCCCAAGACGCCTCATGTTCCCGGGGTTAGCTATCGATGCCCGGAGAAGTCCCCCGTAGCGGGAGATCCCTAGAAGAAGTCCGGATACGAGGGTCAGGAACTGGATGTTCTTTCTCTGGCTCGAGGAGGTTTTCAGAAGGTTCCTGCCCTCGCTGTCCATGAGTGAAAAATTGAGGTGTTTCCCGCTCCCGTTGATAAGTGCAAATGGTTTTTCATGGAGCAGAAGCCGGAATCCGTGTCTGGATGCTATCTGGCGCATCTGTTCCATCAGGATCTGGTTCTGGTCCACGGCCAGGTTGGCCTCGGTGAACTGCGGGGCGAACTCGAACTGGCAGGGCGCCACCTCGTTGTGACGGGTTTTCAAAACTACCCCCAGGGTGCTCATCTGGTGCCCCACTTCCTGCATGAAGGAAAGGACTCTTGGAGGAATGGAGCCGAAATAATGGTCCTCCATCTGCTGTCCCTTTGGCGTGGGTGCCCCGATCACGGTTCTCCCGCAGTACTGGATGTCGGGTCTTTGCGAGGCCACCTCCTCGTCCACCAGGAAAAATTCCTGTTCGGCGCCCATGGTCGCCCTGGTCCACTTGACGTTGCGGTTGCCGAAAAGTTTCAATATCCGCAAGGTTACCGTCTCTATTCGTGAAAGTGCTCTCAGCAGAGGGGTTTTCAAGTCCAGGGGAGTTCCGTCGTTGCTGATAAAAACTGATGGGATGCATAGAGTGCCGCCGTTATCCCCGGGAATAACGAAAGCCGGGCTTGTCGGGTCCCATGCGGTATACCCCCTTGCTTCGAAGGTGGACCTCATTCCGCCGGAAGGGAGGGAGGAAGCATCGGGTTCGCTCTGGATAAGATCCGCTCCGCCAAAAGACTCGAGGGGGAGACCATACTCGTCCAGTGTCAGGAAGGCGTTGTGTTTCTCTGCGGTCAGGTCGGTCCGGGGGTGGAACCAGTGGGTATAGTGGGTGGCTCCTCGGGATATGGCCCATTCCTTCATTGTTGTGGCCACTATCTCCGCCACGTTGAAATCCATTTTCTCCCCGCCGGAGACCGACTCCTGCAGCTTCTGGTAGATCTGCTTCGGGAGCCGCTCTCTCATTGTCCTGTCGTTAAATACGTTGATGCCGAAGATCTCGGAAGGTTTTTCCCTCAATTCTGCCACCCCTTTCCGGATAAATAATAGATGTATATACCAGAAAGGGCATATTTTAGCAATAACAAAAACAGAAAAAAGCAAAAAAAATTACAAAAAGCCTGCCAAAAATATAATAAACAACTGTATACGCTATTCTTTCGGCTTGTTTAATGATTCCATTGAAAGCCGGATGTGACCCCCCATAAGAGATACAGCAAGTTCCTCATCATGCATCCTCAGTGCACGGACCAGCTGGCGATGCTCATCGAGGCTGGGATTGGTGTCAAAATCGAAGAAGGATTCGAAGAAAACCATGTAGACGTATGTCCTGGACAGAATATTTGCAACGTATTCTGCAAGGGTGCGGTTTCTTGATGCCTCGGCAATGATCCTGTGGAATCTTATATTCACTTCCAGATAACTTTCCAGGTCCCTGGAAGAGAAGATTCGTTCCTCGTCCTCGATCGCCTCTTCCAGGAGGCATACCTGGACCGGGGTTATGTGCCTTGCAGCACGCCTTCCGGCCAAAGTCTCCAGATGCTCCCTGACCTCGTAACTTTCCCTTACCTCTTCGAGTGTGGGTGATGCCAGACTTGCTCCCATATTTGGAACCAGGTCGACCAGACCTTCGGAGGCAAGCATCCGCAGGGCTTCTCTTACAGGGGTTCTGCTCACTGAAAGAGTTGCCGCCAGGGCAGCTTCCGGAAGCCTCTGGCCGGGGCGGAGGGCCTTGAGAAAGATGCGTCTTTTCAGCTCCCTGTAAACCTGTTCGGCGGCGGTATCGGTGTACCTGTTGCCCGGGTTCATTTTCATCCCTCCAGTTTTCTCCCGAGTTCCCTGATGTCAGATTTATTCTGGACCCCGGTTGTACTTTCGTTCTTTTTCCTCATCCTGTCAGGTTGACTTTAAGGGGAAAAAAGGGTAAAAAAGAACGGTATACGAAGTATACCACGTATACTGTAAAAGGAGGAAGAAGAAATGTATCCTGATCTTGCGGGGAAAAAAATAGTTATTACGGGTGGTGCCAGCGGCATTGGACAGGCGACAGCATCCCGCTTCATCCAGGAGGGATGCAGGGTCGCCATTGTTGACAGGGACAGGGCGGCCCTTGAAAGGGCCCGCATGGAAATGCCCGGCGTTGAACTCCTTGTCGAGGCCGACGTATCGGAACCCCGATCCGTCGAAAAGGCTTTCGAGGATATTGACCTCGGACTCGGAGGTATCGACATCCTTATATCCAACGCGGGGATCAGCGTGAGGAACTCCTTCACGGACATTTCCTTCGACCAGTGGTCCATGGTTTTGGCCATCAACCTTGGGGGGATGTTCCTCTGCGCCAGGGAGGCGGCCAGGCGCATGGAGGATGGGGGAGTTATCCTCATGACCGCTTCCACTAACGGAATGGAAGGACACCCGTATTATGCGGACTACAACTCCTCAAAGGCAGGGGTCATTCTGCTTGCCAAGACCATGGCCCTTGAGTTTGCGCCCAGGATCAGGGTCAATTCTGTTAGCCCCGGCTACGTCCTCACGCCCATGCAGAAGGCTGAATACACTCCTGAAATGCTGGAAAAGGTCAACGAAAAGATCCCATTCAAAAGGCATGCCGAACCTTCAGAAGTAGCGGCCCTTTTCGCTTTTCTTGCTTCCGCGGAAGCTTCATACATTACAGGTGCCAACATTCCCATTGACGGCGGAGAGACCGCCGGGCTCCAATAAGGTAAAAGGAGGAACAATAATTGACTGGCGATGATATTTTCAGACTGGACGGAAAAGTTGCAGTTGTTACAGGAGGCGGATCCGGGATAGGCCTTGGGTGCGGAAAATTCCTTTCCAGGGTCGGTGCCTCGGTGGTATTGGCGGATATCGATGCATCAATGGGCAGAAAAGCCGAGTCCGATATAGGGGGGAATTGCCTTTTCGTCAAATGTGACGTCACCAGTGATGAAGATTGCAGGAACATGGCATCGGCGGTAGTTGCGCGTTTCGGCAGGGTGGACATCCTCGTGAACTGCGCGGGTGTTATCAGAAGGAAGGATGTTGTCGATCTGTCTGAAAAGGAATGGGACCTTTCCATAGACGTCACTCTCAAGGGTACATACCTTGTGTCGAAATACCTGATCCCCTTTATGGCAAGAGGCGGCGGGGGGAGCATTGTCAATATCGGATCGGGATGGGGTGTCAAGGGCGGGCCGAAAGCGGTCTCATACTGCGCCGCAAAAGGCGGGGTCATCAACATGACCCGTGCCATGGCCATCGACCACGGATCCCAGAACATAAGGGTTAATTCGGTTTCCCCGGGGGACACCGATACCCCGCTTTTGAGAGATGAGGCCAGGCAACTTGGGATCGATGAGAATAAATGGCTTGAGGAGAGCGCCGAGAGGCCTCTCCAGAGGCTTGGAACTCCCGAGGACATTGCCATGGCGGTCTATTTCCTGGTGAGCGGACTTTCCCCCTGGATCACCGGTGCCAACCTCGTCGTCGATGGCGGCGGGACAGCCTAAAAAATCACGCAGGAGGTAATGGATTATGAGAGACCAGCAAAGGGTACATCCCTATGTCCCGAATTCAGAAGCCGGGGTAAGGGAGATCATGCTCCGCGAGATAGGTGTCGACAGCATAGATGATCTGCTTGTCGACATACCTGAAGAACTGAGAATGGAGGGAAAGATGCACCTGCCTGAACCCCTTCCCGCGGAAGCAGACCTGAAAAGGCACGTGGAAGGCATTCTGGCCAGGAACGTTACTGCCGGTGAATACCTGAGCTTTCTTGGGGCAGGCTGTTATGACCATCACGTTCCGGCGGTGGTGGATGAGATCATTGGAAGGTCCGAATTCCTGACGGCTTACGCCGGCGAACCCTACGAGGATCACGGACGGTTTCAGGCCCTCTTCGAGTACCAGAGCATGATGGCAGAATTGCTTGATTTCGATGTCTGCAACGTCCCGACCTATGACGGGGCCCAGGCGGCGGGTACCTCGCTCAGGATGGCGTCAAGGATAACCGGAAGAAGCAAGGTGCTTCTTGCAGGTCATATGAACCCCGACAGGTTGAAAGTGGTCCAGACCTACCTGGATCCCGTAATAGCCACAGAAAAGTTTGAATGGGACCGGGACACGGGACTTATCGACCTCAAGGACCTTAAGTCAAGGCTTTCCTCCGATGTTGCCGCGGTCTATTTCGAGAACCCTTCCTACCTGGGGACTATCGAGCATCAGGGAGAGGAAGCGGCCCGACTTGCACATGAAGCCGGTGCCCTCCTGGTGGTCTCCGTCGATCCGTCAACACTTGGTGTCATGCAGCCGCCTTCACGCTACGGTGCGGACATCGCGTGCGGTGATATCCAGCCGTTGGGAATACACATGAACTACGGCGGCGGAGTGGGGGGATTCATCTGCACGAAAAGCGATCTACGGTTCGTAGAGGAATACCCTTCCCGCCTTTTCGGGATCGCGCCTACAAGCGAGGGAGAATGGGGTTTCGGTGACGTGGCCTGGGAGAGGACCTCTTTTGCCAACAGGGAGACTGCAAAGGAATTCGTGGGCACCCACGCCGCCCTCTGGGGTATAGCCGCAGCGGTCTACCTTGCATCAATGGGGCCGACAGGCATGTACGAGCTTGGGAAAGTGATCATGCAGCGTTCAATCTATGCAAGGAAAATGCTGGGAGAACTCAAGGGGGTGTCCACGGACCATCCTTCATCTGCATCTTTCAAGGAGTTCGTGGTCGATTTCAGCGGGACAGGCTTAAAGGTCTCCGATATCAACGAAAAACTCCTCGCGAAAGGGATATTCGGGGGCAGGGATCTTTCGGCGGATTTCCCGGAATTTGGTCAGAGCGCTCTCTTCTGTGTGACCGAAAAGGTCACCAAAAGGGACATTGACAGGCTGCTTCAGGCCCTCGGGGAAATTATCAGCTAGAAAAGAGCTCGAAAGAAAGGAATGATGAGAAAATGACCGGTTTGATAAGACCGTTTCACCAGATGAGATGGAACGAACCAATCATCTACCAGTTGAGCAGGAAGGGGCAGAGAGGCATCCTGGTCCCTGAAGCTGAAACCGAAATATCGGAAATAATTGGAGACGGGATCTCCTCCATATCTGAAAAGGTCAGGCGCAGCGACCTCCCGAACCTGCCGGAGATGGCTCAGCCCCACGTGGTAAGGCATTTCAACCATCTATCCCAGGAGAACCTCGGTGCCGATTCAAACATCGACATCGGCCAGGGTACATGTACCATGAAACACAGCCCGAAGATCAACGAGACCTTTGCCAGGTCCCCGAAGGTGACAGACCTTCACCCTTACCAGGACCAGTCCACCGTACAGGGGATACTGGAGATACTTTACAGGACGGGAGAGATCTTCAAGGAGATCTCCGGGCTTGACTGCTGCAGTATCCAGCCTGGAGGGGGATCTCACGGCGCGCTGGCTATGGCCTGTATGGTCAGGGCGTGGCACAGGGACAGGGGGGAAGATACGCAGCGCGACGAGATAATAACGACCCTCTTCTCTCACCCCGCTGACGCCGCTGTTCCCAAGGCAAAGGGCTATAAGGTCATAATCCTCCCGCCCGACGAGGAAGGACTTCCCGACCTGGAAGCCTACAGGAGCGCTGTTTCGGAGAGAACTGCCGCCATATTCTTCACAAATCCCGAAGACACCGGGATATTCAACCCCAGGATCCGGGAGTTCACGGAACTGGCACATCGTCACGGGGCTCTTTGCTGTTACGACCAGGCCAACGCCAACGGCCTGCTCGGCATCGCAAGGGCCAGGGAGGCCGGCTTCGACATGTCCTTCTTCAACCTTCACAAGACCTTTTCCTCCCCCCACGGTTGCGGTGGTCCTGGCAAAGGCCTTGTAATGGCTGACAAAAAACTTGAGGATTTTCTGCCTGTTCCGGTGGTGAAGCACGATGAGATCAAAGGGAAGTACTTCCTTGACTTCAGCCTGCCCAAAAGTTGCGGCAAGGTCAAGGCTTTCTTCGGGGTAGTACCGGTGGTCCTCAGGGCCTATGCATGGATAATGTCCCTCGGGGCGGAGGGGCTCGAGGAGGCATCGAGGATCGCAGTCCTCAACAATAACTACTTTATGAAAAAGATGCTCCAGGTAAGGGGCTGTTCCATCAGCTATCCCAAACACCCGGCGAGGATCGAGCAGGTCAGGTACAGCTGGGAAAAACTGAAAGAGGATACCGGCTTCGGAACCGCCGATGTACAGAGGCGGATCGCCGATTTCGGGACCCACTACTGGGGCAGTCATGAACCATTTGTAATTCCGGAGCCCTTCACGATAGAACCCAGCGAATCATACTCGAAGGACGATCTGGACGAGTACCTGGAGATCATGGAACAGATATCAAGGGAGTGTTACGAGGAACCTGATGTCATAAAACACGCCCCGCATAACAGCACGGTCCATCATATTGACCACGACTATTTCGATGACCCGGACAAGTGGGCGATCACCTGGCGCGAGTACAATAGCAAGTACAAGGGATATTTCATAAGGAAATGAAACTGGGCGATGCATCCGGCAGGAAACTCCTGGGGCTGATAGTCAATCCCATTGCCGGGATGGGGGGGGCTGTGGGGCTCAAGGGCACCGACGGAGGGGATATCCTGAACAAAGCGCTTTCGATGGGTGCAGTGCCCAGGTCCCCCCTGAGAGTCCGGGAGGCTCTTAAAGAGATCGCAGGATGGTCAGAAAGACTTGATGTCCTTACCTGCCCCGGAGATATGGGAGCCACCGAATCGGTAAGGGCAGGATTCCGTGCCGGGATCCTGCCGATCGGGCCAGGCTCCTCGACTAGTGCAGAAGATACCATGGAGGCTGCCAGGAGGATGGAAATGGCAGGGGTGGACCTTATCCTCTTTGCCGGGGGTGACGGGACAGCCCGGGACATATCCGGGGCAGTCGGCACACGGTTGCCGGTTTTGGGAATTCCTACGGGGGTAAAGATCCATTCACCGGTATTCGGGCGAAACCCGTCCATGGCCGGAAGGCTTGCCGCACTGTACCTTTTCGGTTCAGGGGTAGGTCTGGAGGAAAGGGAGGTCATGGATATCGACGAAGAAGCCTTCAGGAAGGGGACTCTTAAAGCCGGTCTTTTCGGGTACCTGATGGTCCCTTTTGAACGGCGACTTCTTCAGGGTGGCAAATCCGGGGGGGCAAGGACCGAGGCTGTCGAGCTGAACGGGATAGCCAGGGAGATAACAGCACGGATAGTTCCCGGTGACCTGTACCTTGTCGGACCGGGCAGTACAACGGGAGCCTTTATGAGGCATCTGGGCTGTGAGTTCTCGCTTCTAGGCATCGATGCCCTGCGGGATGGCATGACAATCGGTACCGATCTATCGGAAGAGAAACTCCTTGCTATGATCGATCCCGGGAGGACGTGGCTCATTCTGTCCGTGATCGGAGGACAGGGTTTCATCCTTGGACGGGGGAACCTCCAGATAAGCCCCAGGGTTTTGAGGGCAATAGGAAGGGACCGGATCATTATCGCTTCCACGCCGTCAAAGCTGAAAGCCCTTTACGGAAAGTCCCTTCTGGTAGACACGGGCGATGAGGGTCTGGACAGGGATCTGAGCGGTTACGTTCGAGTGATAACCGGTCTCGGGCAGGAAACCGTGTTCCGGGTTGAGAGGTAAAAACCAGTGGGGCGGGCCTTGAAGCCCGCCCCTTTATCTCTGCTAAAGGATTCTCCCAAGCTGTTCGGCCCTGGCGAGCCAATCCCCTTTTGATACATCGCCCGCTTCGTAAACCCCGTAGGCGAGAATGGTCCCCGCCTGTTCCATTCCCAGCAGTTCACAGGAAGTTTTAAAGCTGAAGGTTATCCCCTCGAATGCATCAGGTTTGTCGTCCCCTGCTGTGGCCACCAGGACAGCTTTCTTGCCTTTGAGGTCCCATTTTGCATCATCATGCAGAAATGGGAGGAAACGGTCCCAGACAGGTTTCATCTGGGTACTCCAGGTGTACCAGTACAGGGGGGAGGCAAAAATTATCGTGTCAGACCATTTGATCTTGTCGTGGACCTTGCCCATGTCATCGGTGATAATACACGGTGAGCCCTTTGACCAGCATTTTCTGCAGTCGATGCACCCCGAAAGATCCATTCCCTGGAGACGTACAGAATCTACAGATGCACCGTTCCCACTGGCCCCTTTCAGGACCGATCCAGCAAGCGTTTCGCTGTTCCCGCCCTTTCGGGGGCTTCCAAAAACAGCCAGAACCTTTCTCATGATAAAACCTCCATGTAGTAGGATGTGAACCTGTCAAAAATTCTCCCTATCTCTTCCCTCACCTGTTCGTTCACGGGAAGCAGCGGAAGTCTTACAGGCCCGCCGTAGAGGCCGGCATGATCCATTGCGGCTTTGAGGCCTGGGACACCGAACCTTTTCGTCACGGCCTGGTTGATGTCGATGATGGCCAGCTGGATCTTTCTTGAACGTTCCATGTCCCCTTTTCTGAAAGATTCGAGGATATCATGGCAGGCGTCGGCGAAGAGGTTAGCCACACCCATTGTGCCCCCGGAGCATCCCACGGCGAGGGAAGCGAGGAAAAAACTTCCCGAGCCGGCAAATACCCCGAATTCGGATGGAACATCACGACAGATGGAAGCGATCTGGACAATATCGCCAGAGCTGTCCTTTATCCCGATTATGTTCGGATGCGAGGAAAGGGCGACTACAATTTCCGGAGAAAGGTTGAAACCGGTGTTCGATGGCATATTGTAGAGTACTACCGGGATTCGCAGGGAATCAGCAATGGTGTTGAAATATTTCAAAAGGCTTTCCCGTGTGTTCTGTCCCTTGTAGTAATGAGGGGGCAGAACCAGCACTGCGTCACACCCTGCCGATGCAGCCTCGATCCCCAGGCTGAGGGTCTCCTGCGTGGAAGGGCAGTGAATGCCTGCTATTACTTTCATCTTTCCGGCGGAAAGGTCCGCACAAGAACCGAAAAGGTCGACCTTCTCCCGGAAACTCAGCAGGGGACATTCCCCGTTGGATCCACTGGCGACGATCCCGTCCATGGGCGAAGTAAACCACCTTTCGAAATTAAAGGCCAGCGCTTCAAGGTCCAGTTGGCCTTTCCCGTCGAAGGGTGTCGGGATAGGGGAGTATATTCCCTCCAGTCTCAAGACCACACATCCTTTCGAAGAAATTATCCGGCTACGGTCTCCGGGTAGAACTCCATTATAATAGAACCGCTGGTTCATCCCTGCATTTGCTTTTGGAGGAAGAGATGGGTGATATGAAGGTAGGGACCTGTTCGTGGACCGACAGGTCCCTCACGGTGAGCGGATGGTATCCTGATAACGCAAGGGACGCATATTCACGGCTACGTCACTATGCAGCCTCCTTCAATACCGTAGAAGTCGACAGCACCTTTTACGCCATTCCAGGTGAGGAGGTTTTCTACCAGTGGGCCTCCCGGACAGGTCCCGGTTTCCTCTTCAACATAAAGGCCTTCGGACTGTTCACCTTTCATACCCTTTCCCTCTCGGCGCTCCCTGTCGAGCTAAGGCCCAGAGATCTTCTGCAGGGTTCAAGGGTCAGGATATGGGAACTGCCCAAAAATGCAAGGATCGCACTCTGGGAAAATTTCATTTCTAAGGTCCTGATACTGAAAAGCATGAACAGGCTGGGATACCTGCTCTTCCAGTTCCCGCCCTGGATAGTCTTCTCCGAAAAGAACCTCAACTGGTTCAGGAGGATAGGGAACCTTGCCGCTCCAGCCAGGATCGCCATAGAAGTAAGACACAGGTCCTGGCTTCAAGAGGGCAACAGGGAACGTTTCCTGGATCTGCTGAGGGACCAGAATATAGCCTATACGGCGGTGGACGAACCCAGCCTCGAGTGGACCGTTCCTCCCGAGTGGCATGTCACGGCAACCTGGGGTACGGTTTTCAGGTTCCATGGAAGGAACACACCGGCATGGGACAAAAGGGAGGCAACGGTGGCGGAACGCTTTAACTACCTGTACGATATAGAGGAGCTGAGACCTTTCAGCGACCTCGCAAGGGAAAAGGCTTCAGAGGCCGGGATGGTTTTTCTCATGTTCAACAACTGTTTTCGCGACAGTGCAGTGAGGAATGCCCTTCAGATGAGGGCTCTCCTCGGCATGGATCCCGATATGCCGCCCGGCCAGGGATCACTGGGACTCTGGGATGTTCCCCTTTCCCCTTCATCGGAGGACAGGTGACCCGAAAACCTGTTCGGAAATGGGAGGAAACATGACACAAGACCACGGAGAGGTGCCTGTATCCATGCGTGATGTGCAGAGTGAACCGGATAGAAGGAATATCCCGATCGACAGTGTCGGCGTGACGGGACTTTCCTATCCTGTCCAAGTAAGGGACAGGAACGAAAAGATCCAGAATACCGTTGCCACGGTGGAGATGTCCGTCTCTCTTCCAAAGCATTACCGTGGGACCCATATGAGCCGTTTCATTGAGATCCTTAACTCCTGCAACGGACATATAACCCTTCAGGACCTGGAGAACATTGCCGGCTCCCTGAAGGATCACCTTGAAGCGGAGAGGGCAGAGATCAGGTTCTCTTTTCCCTACTTTGCTACCAGAAGGGCACCCGTAAGCGGTTCCCCCAGCCTTACACGCTATGATGTCGAATTCTGGGCTTCCAGCGGGAAGGATTTTGATTTCACACTTACGGTCACCGTCCCGGTGAATACCCTTTGTCCCTGTTCCAGGGAGATCTCTGATAAGGGGGCGCATAACCAGCGTGCCGAGGTATGCATCGCCATAAGAATGGATCGCCTGGTCTGGATCGAGGAACTTGCCGAAATAGCAGAACAGAGTGCATCTTCACCCATCTTTACCCTTCTGAAAAGGGAAGATGAAAAATACGTCACAGAAAAGGCCTATAACACCCCGAGGTTCGTGGAGGACGTTGTAAGGGAGGTCGCCGTCAGGCTTGACCGTGACAGGAGGATACTATGGTATTCCGTCAGGGTGGTCAGCCACGAGAGCATCCATGCCCATGAGGCCTTTGCCAGTCTATCAAGGGACAAGGGAAAAACAGATGATCCCGGGGCAGAGGGAGCAAGGGGCAGATGAAAATTCTCTTCTCGCCCAAAACCTTTGAAAAACTGAGAGGGGTGATCGAACCCCTTATGCCGGGGCACGATATCGAGGTGGCAGACCCTTCTGAGGTGGGGGAAAAGGTCGCCGGGGCAGAGGTCCTGGTCACCGGCCCCATGGATGTTGACGAAGATCTTGTCAAAAAGGCACCATCCCTGAAGCTGGTACATCAATGGGGAGTTGGTGTCGAGAGGATCGACATCGAGGCCTGTTCCCGGAGGGGTATTGCCGTCTGCAACGTCCCTTCCGGAGGTACGGGCAATGCCGAAGGCGTGGCCGAGATAACCCTCATGCACATGCTCATGTTGTCGAGAAAATACTTCAGGACCAGGGAGAGCCTGCGGAAGGGGAGGCTCTATTCTCCGCAGGGAATCTCGCTCTTTGGGAAGAAAGCCTGTGTTGTAGGACTGGGCAACGTTGGACAGAACATAGCCACAAGGCTCAAATGCATGGGGATGAGTGTGAGGGGTGTCAACAGGACGAAAAGGGACCAGTTCATTCCACTGGGCCTGGATAGTTTCTTTCCGCTGGACCGCCTTCTGGAGGCCGTCAGGGGTTGCATGTTCGTCATTCTTTCCCTTGAACTCAACGATGACACCCGGGATATGGCAGATGATCCCTTCTTCGATGCCATGGACAGGAATACCTACCTTGTCAATGTCGGAAGGGCAGAACTGGTCTCAAGACCTGCTTTTGAAAGGGCCCTTGCAAGCGGGATTCTTGCCGGAGCAGGATTTGACGTATTCTGGGACGAACCGGCCGATCCCGGGGATCCCCTGCTTGAAAACCAGCTTGTTACGATCACACCTCATGTCGGAGGCGTTACCGACGAAGCCGTCAGGGGAGTTGCCCGGATAATTGCAGAGAACATATCGAGGCTTGAAAAGGGAATCGACCTGATCAACCGCATAGATAACAGAGGCCTGGTGAGGCAGGCGGGTCATGAACAGGGATCCCATGTTTCCTGAAATCCGCGCGGCCCTTTTTGATTTCGACATGACCCTGGTAGACAGCAGTTACGGGATAACATTCTGCCTGAATATGCTGGCTTCCTGTTTCGGGCTTCCCGGTGTGGAAAGGGAAGAGGTTTTGAAAACCATAGGCTACCCGATGGATCATGCAATGAAGATGCTTTGGGGGTACTACGACTCTTCGTGGACCGATCATTACAGGGAGAACCTTGTGCCCTTCGAATACGAAAGGCTGGTTCCCTTTCCCGGAGTTCCCGAAACACTCGATATTTTGAGGTCGAGGGGATTCGCGATGGGCGTGGTATCCAACCGGAAAAGGCTTGCACCTGCCGTTGGAAGTTCCGGTCTTGGAGGTTTCTTTCAAACCCTGGTGGGGATGGATGACGTCAGCCGTCCGAAACCGGATCCCGAACCGGTGACGACCGCTCTGGAGAGAATGGGACACCGCCCCGGAAATGCTTTTATGACCGGTGACTCCGAAGTTGATGCCATTACGGCAAGGGAGGCCGGTGTTGTTTTTATCGGAGTGACTACCGGCGGGCGATCCTCCGGCGATCTTATGGCGGAAGGGGCCCGTGCGGTCATAGATGAACTTTCGGAACTTCCCGGCCTGATCTGTGAAATGACCGGAAAGGTGTCATGATCAAGTCATGAAGGGAAAAGCTGCTTCCAGGATCCTTTACTATTTTTTTACAGCATGCATTATCGTTGCAGCCGTAATGGTCTACAAAGCCTGGTGGGACCGATACTTCCGCCTCAGGCCTGAATTGGCCGTAGCGGAACCAGCTGTTCTTCCGCTGGACGTGCCCATGGACGGGGTCCTTATTTGGGAGGAAAGCGTCCTTGTATCCCCCGGCGACGGTACCCTGCACTTTCCCGGGGGGCCCGGCCCCTTATATTGCGCCAAGGGCGACGTTGTCGCCGAAGTGGTATCTTCCTCAGGTAAAAGAAAGATAACAGCTCCTTCGCCTGGGTATTTTATGGCGGCCCTGGACGGTTCGGAGGGTAACTGGACCTATGGCCTGATATGGCCGGGGAGTTCAAAGCTGCCTGTCACCGGCCCTCTCAAGTTCCTTGAAGAGGGATCCAGGATCTCTTCAGGGACTCCCCTGGGCAAATTCATCCCGCAGCCCCAGCCTCTAAGGTGTGTATCTCATGCGGCGAAAGCGGCTATAGGATGGAACCCGTCGGAAAGAACTCATATTGAGGTCAGGAAGACCGCCTCAGACCTGACTTTCAGGGCTGAGGTCAGGGCAGTGAAAGACCTGGGCCCCACGCTGAAGATCTACGTCACACTTCCCTTCTTCTCCGCCAGGGATCTTGTGTCCAGGAACGTGTCCTTTTTACTTCATGCAGGAGAGGCAAAAGGCGTAATGATCCCTGAGAGCGCCGTCACTGTCAGGGAAAGGAAAAAGGTGGTGTTCCTCATAACGGGGGACCGGTCGGTAGCTGTGGAGGTTTCCGGAAGGCCGGTATCGGGCAAGCGATTTCTGGTTGAAAAGGGTCTTGATCCCGGGGATCTTGTAATGATCCATGGCACTCGCGGTTTTGAGGGGGACGTAAAGATATGGTGACCGATATACCCGGGAATATCACCTGGATCCGCGACAAGATATCCGAGGCGGCGATCTTGTCAGGCCGTGAAGGAAAGGCGGTAACCCTTGTTGCGGTGACAAAGACCCGAAACGTTGATGAGATGGAATCTGCCGTACGATACGGGATAGACGGCATTGGTGAGAACCGTGTCCAGGAAGCAGTCTCCAAATGGGACCCTTCGGCTCCACGCAGTCGGGTGCCCTGGCACCTGATAGGGCACCTGCAAAAGAACAAGGCCAGGAAAGCATTCGAGACCTTCAGTTGTGTACAGAGCGTCGATTCCCTTCAGCTTGCTGAACTCCTTCAGCGATTATGCCAGGAGTTTAACCGGCGCATGGAGATACTTATACAGGTTAATATTGGCGATGACCCCTGCAAGCACGGTATTGCAGCCGAAGAGACACCGGGGCTGGTTGAAGCTGTTATCGGGAAGTGTACAATGCTGGATGTATCAGGATTCATGACGGTGCTTCCCCAGGGGCTTGATGAAAAGAGGACCAGGGCTCTGTTTGCTGCCGCCAGGGAACTCAGGGACAGGAATGAGGTCCGGTTCGGACGGCTTTTCCCATGTCTTTCCATGGGGATGAGCGGGGATTTCATTCCTGCCGTTATGGAGGGTAGCACGATGGTCCGGATCGGAAGTGCGATCTTTGGGACCAGGTAGCAGCTGTTGATCTTATCCGGAGTCAGAAGGTTGGGAGGGGAAGGTTTTGGCAGATCTTTTGACCGTTATCGATGTTGAGAATATCAATTTCAAGAAGGCCCTCAGGGGTTACAGTACCGAAGAGGTGGAGGAGTTCCTTGAAAAGGTGGCCGAAAGCCTGCAGGTATACTCGGAGAGGGTCAAGACCATGGAGATCCAGCTTTCAAGGTTTGATGAGCAGATCCGTGAATATTCCGAGCTGAAGCAATCACTCCAGGAAGCACTGGTTCTTGCCCAGAAAAGTGCGGAAGAGAGGGTAAGCAGTGCCGAGAACAGGGCTGAAGTGATAATTGCGGAAGCGGAGGCTCAGGCTCACAAGATAGTCATAGGGGCAAAAGACAGGGTTGATGACCACAAAAGGGAGATCGATAAATTGCGCCAGATACGATACCAGTTCATAGCGGAATTCAAGGGACTTTTCGCCAAGTTCGGGTCCATGCTGAACTCCCTTGATATCCCCGCTGATGACAGGGAGGACGGCAAGCAGCAGGAAAGGGAGGAGAACGCGTGAAGGAAAGCCTGACAAGGGATTCACCGGTCAGGTACCTGAAGGGTGTAGGACCATCGAGGGCTTCAAGGCTTCTTCGACTTGGAGTAAGCACAATAGAGGATCTTCTCTACCTTTTTCCCAGGCGATATGAGAACAGGGGTTCAGCCTCACCGGTCGCTTCCCTGGAGGCAGGTTCGTATTCCTCGGCGATAGCGATGGTCGTCGCAATTGAAAGGAAGCAGACCCGGAGAAAAAATCTTTCAATAGTAACGGCCCTTCTGAGTGACGGTACCAGTTTGGCTCAGGCGGTATGGTTCAACCGCAAAGGCCTGGAGAAGATCCTGCCACCAGGCACAAGGGCCTCCTTTTACGGGAAGATCGAGAAAAGGGGCGGTGTTGTCCAGTTTTCCAACCCCGAATTCGAAGTGATCGATGAGGAGGGATCCGGAGGAGGGAACATAGGCAGGATCGTCCCCGTCTACCCTGGTACCGAAGGGATCTTCCAGAAATGGCTTCGCAAACTTGTCGACGATGCCCTCTCTTCTTTCCCGGAAGACATGACGGATCCACTGCCGCTGTTCATAAGGGAAGACAAGGGTCTTTCGGGGTTAAAAGAATCGATCAGGGAAATGCATTTTCCTTCAGGCAGGGAGCAATGGGCAGGAGCGAGAAAAAGACTGGCTTTTGAAGAACTTTTCCTCCTGCAGACCGCCCTTGCCCTCAGAAAAAGAAATTATGCGGAAGATACCCAGGGCTCACCGCTTAACTGGGACGGGCCTATGATAAAAAGATTCAGGGATGAGATACTGCCTTTCAGCCTGACGGGTTCCCAGAAAAATGTGCTCCGCGAACTTGAGAAAGACAGTTCCCGCAACGTCCCCATGAACAGGCTCCTTCAGGGAGATGTCGGTTCAGGAAAGACGGTGGTTGCATTGATGTTCGCCCTGGCGGCTGTTGACAGCGGATTCCAGGGCGCGATCATGGCCCCTACGGATATCCTTGCCCGGCAGCACTTCAACAGAATATCGCGGTTGTTGTCCCCCATGGGAGTTGAGGTCTGCCTTCTTTCAGGGACGCTTCCAAATAGCAGGAAGGAAATGGTACTTGAAAAGGTTTCAGCCGGTGTTCCCTGTATCGTAATTGGTACCCATGCACTGATAGAGAAGACCGTCGAGTTCAGGCGGCTTGCAGCTGTGGTTGTGGACGAACAGCACCGTTTTGGCGTCCTGCAGAGGGGTGCCCTGGCAGGAAAAGGAGATCACCCCCACGTACTGGTGATGACAGCGACCCCCATTCCGAGGACACTGACACTCTCTGTATACGGTGACCTGTCGTTTTCGACGATCGACGAGCTTCCTCCCGGGAGGGTACCTCCGCTAACCAGACACCTGAAAAGACCCG
>CAZAMZ010000012.1:0-16879 GCA_964486375.1 uncultured Synergistaceae bacterium
TGGCTCAAGGTGAAGGTGGGGCAGGACTGGCTTGACCTGGCGCTTGAGTGTGCCAGGACAGCTAACAACAAGGCAAAATAGACAGGTTATGGTATCCGGACAGGAGCAAAAGGGCCCGGAGAAGGGCATTTCTGAATGGGTGACAAGGCTTGAGCTTTTCAGCGCCTGGGCGGCATGTTTCATGCTTGTCGTCAACGTCGGGGACATACTGCTGGGGGTATTCTTCCGCTATTTCCTGAAAGGCTCGATAATCTGGACCGAGGAAGTGGCCCGGTTCTCTCTGGTATGGATAGTCATGCTTGGCGCCCTGGGGGCGGCGGTACAAGGGGAACACATGGTGGTGGATTTCGTTGTCTCCCGTTTTCCCGCCACCCTTCGGCGTATTGCCGAATGGGGGCGCTTTATCTTAACGGTGTGTATCCTCTCCCTCATGATCTACCTTGGTTGGGTGAACGCCGTCAGGATCTGGCACATGAAAACACTGGCGCTCAACATACCCAAGACAATACCTCTAATGGCCCTCCCGGCAGGTTTTGGCCTGCTGCTTGCCGGAACATTACTCCTCCACTTCAGCGGGAGGAGGCGCTGATCATGGGATGGCTTATGCTTGCTTCCTTCCTGGCCCTTATGATCCTGGGGATGCCCCTTTACCTCTCGCTACTTTCGGCATCACTGGTGGGCATCCTGGCCCTGGGAGACCTGTCACTATTACGGGTAATGAGCCAGCAGTTCTTCGGCGGGATGGACTCCTTCACGCTAATGGCCATACCCTTTTTCATCCTTGCAGGGATCCTGATGAACCGGTCGGGCCTCACGGACCGTCTCCTGGATTTCTGCCGCCTCCTGGTTGGTTCGGTCCACGGGGGACTTGGATACGTAAACGTTGTGGGAAGCATCATCCTTTCAGGGGTGAACGGCTCTGCTGCGGCCGACGCTTCGGCCCTTGGCTCCATCCTGATACCGGCCATGGTGAAGGACGGGTTTTCCCCTTCATACTCGGCCGGACTCACTGCAGGGAGCGCACTTATCGGCCCCATAATCCCGCCGAGCATATTCATGATCATCTATGCCACCATGACCAACACATCCATAGGCGGGCTGTTCGCCGCAGGCATCCTCCCGGGCCTGGCCCTGGGCGGGGCCTTTATGGTCATGAACTATTTCTATTCCCTGATACACCACGTCCCCGTAGCGGACTTCCAGGAAGTCAGAAAGAGAAGCAGGGAGATACTCGCAAGATCCATGGTCGCCCTGCTGGCCCCGATCATCATCCTGGGAGGCATTATCACGGGCATCGTAACACCAACAGAATCAGGGGCGCTGGCAGTAGCTTACTGCATCCTTGCGGGGACCTTCTACACCAGGCAGCTTTCTGTCAGGATCCTTGCGGAATCTTTCTACGAGACAGTACGCCTTACCAGTTCCATCTTCCTTATCATGGGGGCGGCTACCGTGATAGGGTGGCTCCTGAAATGGGAGCAGGTGCCGCAGCGTTTCGCATCGTTCATTCTGCAGGCGGGATTGATGGACAGACCCTGGCTGCTCCTTATTGTTTTGAGCGCCGTTATCTTCCCTGTGGGGATGTTCATGGAGGAGATATCAACCCTTACGCTTCTTACGCCGATCTTCGCACCCATCGCCATAAGGGCCGGTATCGACCCGCTCCAGTTCGGGGTGGTCATGACGCTGAACGTGACTATCGCCCTGATAACTCCCCCCATGGGTGCCTGCAATTATATCGTCGCTGCCGTAGGAAAGGTGAAACTTACAGATGTTTTCGTCCATATCTGGCCCTTCATAGGAGTGGCACTCCTGGTGTTGCTGGCCATTATTTCCTTCCCCCCGCTGACCACCCTGATCCCCAGGTTTTTAAACTTATAGCAGGTAAAATCCCGATCCCTTTTTCGCTGACCCGGCAGGAATTCCAGGGAGTGAGGGGACAAAACGGCCCTATTCCCTGAAAGAGCTGGGACTGCCTCCTGTCTGCTGCTTGAAGAGGGTGCTGAAATAGGAAATGTTGCCGTAACCTACTGATATTGCAACATCCCTAACGCTCATCCCTTCTGAAAGAAGAGCCTTGGCCCTTTCGATCCTGATATCCCTCACTACATCTACGAAACGTTTTTGAAGCACTTTCTGAAACAGTCGGCTTAAATGTTCAGGTGTGACATGGACATGATCAGCTGTAGTCTCCAGGGACAGGTTGTCGTAATTCTGCTGGATATAGTTCATTGCGTTATGTACCACCGAGGAGTGAGATTGAAGGGCAGATCCCCTTATTATCATGGCTTCCTGAAAAGCATTACCGATAACGCTGTTGAGTTTCGACGGATTGGTGCAGGAGATTATTTCAAGGGTGTTCCTTCTTCCCCAGCCGCGTATTTCCGACAGGTCGCAATTATGTTCCAGAAGGATCTCTGATGCACAGCCCAGGATGCCAAGGTAAACCATCTTCGAGATCTCCAGGTCCCTCGATAGCACCTGGTCTGCATTTTCTGCAATTACCTCAAGACCCCGGGAAAGATAATATGCCTGGTTGTTCCTGATAGCGTCAAGGATCAGCGAGCGTGCCTTTTTCAAGCCAAAGACTGCGAGATCTGCCTCAGTGTGTTCTTCTGTTTCTTCTCTTGCCTCTTCCCAGAGGGTCCTTCCCGTTCCCCCGAGAAGGCTCTCGTCCAGTCGTCCTTCTATGTTCGCCACCAGTTCAGGGAGATCCTTCAGGCAAGAAACACGACCGCCATAGATGACATTGCCCTGGAGTGAATTGCGTGATATCGACTCGAGGATCTTCAGGGAAAGATCTTCAGGGGACATGCTCAACTCACCGGCGGGGACAAACAGAAGGATGGAATGACTTTTCCAGGGGAAAACAGTAATGTCATGGCCGAGCACCTCCTGGATGGTGTCAATGAGCAGAAGGTGCTCCCAGTAGGTTTCCTTCTCATCTCCCGGAAGGGCTATTATTCCAAAAAAATGACAGGCTATCGCAGGGGGGAATCCTATTTCGCTGCAAAGGGATTCCACTTCTTCTTCATGGTCCGGCTGGCGGATAAGGTTGGTCAGAAGATTCATCGCTATTGGCCCCCTGTTGGCCCGGAGGAACTGGTGGGCACTTATCAGCTTTTCTTCCTTGCCCCTTCTTGCATTGATCACCGAAACAGCCTTTTCCAGGGCTTCGACCAAGTGGACAGGGCGGACGGGTTTGACAAGGAAAGAGGAAGCCCTGACATCCATCGCGAATTTGGCGTATGAAAACATGTCAAATGCAGTTGTTATTACCGCTTCGTTCGAAAAACCTTCCTCCCTTAGCGTCTTCAGGGAAGAAAGCCCGTCGCCGCCCGGTATCCTGACATCGAGAAGGATCACATCAGGATCCCAGTCCCGAACAATCTCAAGCATCGCAGGAGCATTGCCGGCTTCCCGGATCTCGACATCGCTCCTCCACTTCTTGATAACACTTCGATGAGCCTCAAGAGTAAGGGGTTCGTCATCAACCACCAGGATCTTCAGATCCATCAAGATCACACCACCTCATAAGGGATCCTGAGCAATACTGAAGTCCCTTCCCCGGGTCTGCTTCTCATTTCAAGGTCAGATGACACCCCGTAATGCAGGGACATCCTGTCCCTTAC
Organism: uncultured Synergistaceae bacterium; assembly: GCA_964486375.1. GTDB lineage: Bacteria > Synergistota > Synergistia > Synergistales > Thermovirgaceae > UBA4066. Next base: position 3,633 of record CAZAMZ010000012.1, read on the forward strand.
ATTCTGAAGACCTATCCCCTGGTTCAGTCTTTCCGGGACACAGCCGACCCCGTTATCCCTGACCTCTATCAACACTGAAGAACCGATAGCTCTTGAGCTGATCATGACGCTTCCAACCCCCATCAATGGTTCGATCCCATGAAGAACGGCGTTCTCTACGATCGGCTGAAGAAGCATGAACGGTATCTCAGCCTTCTCCGATCCCTGTCCTACAGAAACCTCGTAGGTAAACCTTTCCCTGAAACGGATACGATATATCTCCAGATAACGCTGGATACACTCGATCTCCATCGACAGGGGGACCACCTCGCGCCTTGATTGTTTCCTAAGAACATATCTCAGGTATTCAGAAAACTGATATGTTAATTCCTGGGTCTGCCCTGCCCCCTCAAGCATCGCCAATTGCGATATGGCATTAAGGGTGTTGAAAAGAAAATGGGGGTTCAACTGGCTTCTCAGGTCCCTGGCCTGGAGTATCTTCAGGCTGTTCTCAAAGTCGGCATCCCCTCTTTTTCGATCAGTGTTCTTAAGGATGTCACGGGCTTCAAGCACATCCCTCTGGTACATCTTTGAAATGTAGGCTGCCATTTGTTCAAGCCTGTCCCGGAATTTTTCTGCCACTTTCCCGTTTACAACAGGAATTGCCATGAAGTGACAGGCGAGTTTTTTGTAACCCTCACTTCCAGGATCAAGGTGCCTGATTATCATTGCCAGATCTTCCTCGCTGTAGTTTTTAAAAAGGAAATGGCCGCATAGTATGCTGCCAACAGATGACTCATCGACAATGATCGGGACAGCAAGGTATCCTGCACCGCAATAACACCTGAAAAAAAGAGGTTTCCTGCTGTTCGCGGAACGAGTCACACCGTCCCTTATGCTTTCCATGCAAAACCCTTCATTAAGCCCCCCCTCCTTCGCATCAAAGCAGAGAGGTTGACCAAAATAATTGTTGTCAATCGGCGATCCCCGCCTTGAAAAAAAAGTGACAACAAAATCAAAGGATGAAGAGAACCCCTGAACGATATCCCTGAATTGATCTGTGCATATCGCTCTTTCCATCCAACTGGCAAACCGGTCTTCGTTGTCCGGATATTCCATGAGATCTCACACCTTTTTCCGATGGATCGGGCGAATGCCTGCATTCCTTAAATATTAAACCATTGCATCTTCTCTTTGGAATTTGGCGGGCAACCAATCAAAAAATCAATAACTTGCTTGCAAGCAGACCCCGTTATCATTGGATTTCCCGGCCTGAGAAGCAAGAATCTGCCAAAAAAACAAAAGCCTACCAAATGCGTTCCAGGATCCAGCGGTTATACTGAAAAAAGTTCCGGGTCTTTAGCGGAAGATCTATCCCAAAGTCACTCAAGCGCCATGGGAGGAGGCCATTGTATTGGAAGACCTGCTTCCGATCCTGCTTTTCCTTTTCCTCGTGTTTCTTCGGACTCCTGTTGCGACAGCGATGGGTCTGGTAGCATTCCTGAGCATGTGCATTGCAAAATATCCCCTTCCGGTCCTTATTATGGCGATCCAGAACACCGTCGAGAACGTAAATTACCTCGCCATTATCCTGTTCATCCTTGTCGGCAACGTCGCGAACTCGACAAAACTGAGCGAAAGAATATTCGGCTTTGCTACGGATATTGTAGGGCATATCAAAGGCGGCCTCGCGCAGGCAAACGTTCTGGCCAGCATGGTGTTCGCGGGGATGTCGGGATCGGGCATAGCCGACTGTGCCGGACTGGGAATAATCGAGATGAAAGCCATGACAGACCATGGCTACAAACGAGACTTCAGCGCTGCCGTGACAGCAGCGTCCTCTGTCGTCGGACCGATCATCCCGCCAAGTATATCCCTGATCATTTATGGAGTCCTTGCAAATATTTCCATTTCCGAGATACTTATCGCCGGCCTGGTCCCCGGGATCTTTATCGGTTTTTCTTTAATGCTTGTAGTATATTTTCTAAGCGCAAAAGGTTATGTCCATTCTCCAGTCACAAGACGGCTCTCTTATTACGAAAAGGCCGTTTCGTTTAAAAACAATCTTACCGCCCTGCTGGCACCCCTGATACTCCTTTCGGGTTTTGCTTTCGGGATGATAAGCCCAAGCGAGGCCGGTGCTCTGGCGATATTTTACATAATCGTGATCGCCGTGGTCAGGAGGGAAACGTCTCTCTCCAGTATTCTGAGAGATGGTTTTGCAAGCAGCGTGATCCCGATAGCCCAGATCATGTTCATAATGGCTGCTGCTGCGGCTTTCACCTGGGTTCTTAACAGGGAACAGGTTTACGTGCACCTGGCCCAGTCGATAGTCACTCTCTGCCAGGGCAATAAATGGTATTTCTGGATATTTGTAAATATTTTCTACCTGTTGAACGGCTGTTTCATCCCAAGCATAGCCACCCTGGTCATTACAATCCCCATCTTTGTGCCTCTGCTCCCTGTCTTCGGGATCGATCCTCTTCACTTCGGGGTCGTTATCGTGTTTAACGACATGATAGGAATGATCACACCGCCCGTGGGATCCGGTATTTTTGTAATGCTCAGTGTAGCAAAGGTTAAGTACCATGAACTGGTTAGAGCTCTGGTCCCCTTCATGGTGACCCTGGTAATTGCGCTTTTAATCCTGATACTCTTCCCATCCCTGACGACATTTATGCCGTATTTCCTTTTCCGGCGGTAGCTCGAAAGGAGCAGGCTGATGCTTTTCCTGAGAACAGTGACCAGGCTGACAGACAAGATCGCAGAATTTGCCTTCCGGGTAGCCGTATCAGCTTTGGTGGTGCTTTTTGCCCTTGATGTGGCAAGGATCTTTTCCAGATACTTTTTCGCCATGCCCATGAACTGGGTCCCGGGAATAGTTGCATTGATGGCAAACTGGGCCGTTTTCCTGGGAGTAGGCGTTTACCTTTACCGGAACGAGGTCATCGTGATCGATTATTTCTACGAAAAATTCATTCCAGTCAAAGGCCGGAAATATGTGGACGCTTTCGTCAATATCCTGGTGATAACCTTTACTCTGCTTGTGATCCGTTATTCCTGGGGAGTCATTCTTTCCGGCAACCACCAGTCCTCATTGTCCACTATCAAGATCAATTATTACTGGTATTCCCTCCCTATTTTGATCGGGATGATCCTTGGACTTACAGGAGCATTGAAAAGGCTCTTGAAAATCGACTAACAGGCCTGGAGGTGGCTGGTTTGAGGATCGCCCTGATCCAGATGAATTCAGATGAGAGAAAGGAACGCAACCTGGAACGGGCAGAAGAACTTGTCATGGAAGCCGCCGGATCCAACCCGGATATTGTCGCCCTGCCGGAGTGTTTCCCTTTTCTTGCTTCTGAAAAGGATACTCTGCCCACAGCCGAAAGCATCCCCGGCCCGACAACAAACAGGCTTTCGGAGCTGGCAAAGGGGTTAGGTCTTTACATCCTCGCAGGGAGCATGGCCGAAAGGACACAGGATCCTGACAGATACAGGAACACCTCTGCCCTGATAGCGCCTGACGGTTCGATAGAGGCCTGCTATTCGAAAATACACCTTTTTGATATCGGGATCCCCGGCGAAGTCAGCAACAGGGAATCATCCTGTGTGATCCCGGGGATATCACCGGTGATCGCCAGAACACCTCTCGGCAACCTTGGACTTTCCATTTGCTACGATCTCCGTTTTCCGGAACTTTTCAGGGTACTGGCACTCGGGGGAGCGGAGATAATCTTTTTACCTTCGGCTTTTGCCGCCTTTACCGGAAAGGACCACTGGGAGCCCCTTCTCAGGGCAAGGGCTATCGAGAACCAGTCTTATGTTGCAGCTCCCGCACAATGCGGATGGCACCAGGAGAAAAGGTGTTACGGCAACAGCATGATTGTAGACCCATGGGGAACAGTAATAGCAAGGGCCTCAGACCGAGAATCGGTAATATTTGCGGATATCGACCTGGAATACCTCAGGCAGGTCCGCCTTCAAAACCCCTGTCTTGACAATATCCGTTCCAATATCGGAGATATACGGTGGAAGGATAGTGATCATCGATCATGATGCTGATAAATCCGAATGCAGACCGCCTGGATCCATCCCTGATGAAGGGCATTGGGGAAATTGAGCCGGCTACAGTAGGCCATTTCATGCCATCCGGCTGTATGAAGGACGAGTTCCACCCTTCCCTGGATGAAGCCAGAATTATTGGCCAGGCTGTAACGGTAAGGATCCCGTCAATAGATTCGACACTCTGCCACAAGGTCGTTGAAATTTCCCAACCCGGGGACATTATCGTGGTTGACAGGTGCGGAGACATGACCCATGCCTGCTGGGGAGCGGCCATGACGCTTGCAGCATCGTTGAGAGGATTAGCCGGAGCGGTTATTGATGGTGCTGTCACAGATATTCTGGATATTCGCAAAATGGGGTTCCCGGTTTTTTATCGAAGACTCTCTCCTTTGACAACCCGGATACTGGGATTGGAGGGAGAGATCAACGTGCCAGTTCAATGCGGGGGGATAGTCGTTAACCCTGGAGACCTGGTAATAGCTGACATCAACGGCGTATGCGTCATCCCTCCTGGTTTGGCCAGCACCGTGATCGATCACGCCATTCATGAGCAGGAAAAGGAGAAAACCCAGTTCAGGAGAATGAAAGAAGGTGCCACCCTGGCTTCACTGTCAGGTGCCGAAAGCAAGATCCCTCCGGAAGCTTTCAGCGATAAGATCTGAAGACTTCCATTGGAGGGTGTTAACAATATTCTGAAACAACAACTGAAAAGGAGGTATGAGCATGAAGTCCAGCATGAAAAAAGCGGTCACCCTGGTGTTGGTCACAGCTCTGATCTGTTTAACGGTCCTTTCCGGCTGCGCCCTGGCCAAAGCCGAATACGAATTAAGCCTTGCGACCAAGATGGGACCCCAGAGCCCCGAGTACAAGGCCTTCGAGAATTTTGCGGTAAAGGTTGCGGAAAAGACCAATGGTGCTGTAAAGATATCCATGTTCGGTTCGGAAGTTCTGGGAACGGATGAGACCGTCTTCAAGGGAATGGGAATGGGGGCCGTCGACATAGTCGCAGATAGCCCCGTGCTGGGTGCACGAACGATAATCCCCAAGATCGACTACATTACTCCTCCTTTCGTCTACACAGATTTCGACCATTTCCAGAGGTTCCTCAAGGGAGACTATATGCGCCTTCTGTTCGAAGAACTGAGCATAAAGGCGGGCATCGTTGTGCTCAATACTGAATGGACATGGAGACGAGGCCCCTTCCGGGTTCTTTTGACAAAGAAACCTGTAGCGAGCCTGGCAGACGTCCAGGGATTGAAACTCCGGTTCTACCCTTCTGAACTGGAACTCGCAGTATGGGAAGCCATAGGTATGAACCCCACGATAATAGCCTGGTCGGAAACCTACCTGGCTCTCCAGCAGGGAATAGTGGAATCGGTAACCTCACCTGTAACCCTCATCCACGACACAAAATTCGTTGAAGTCTGCCCCTACATTACCATGACCGACGAATATCCCCAGACTATCGCTTTCTACATGAACAGCAAAAAATTCAACTCTTTACCCAAGGAATACCAGGAAAAATTGATCGAAGCCTGCAATGAGGCAGGTACAGAATTCACAAACAAGCTCGATGCCATTGCAGAGGAAATAATCGCGAAGTCCAAAGCCGATTTCGGCGCCCAGTTCGCCGCGCCGGATATGGCTCCCTTCAGGGAAAAAGCCGCCGCATTCTATGAGAACCTGAAAACCAGAAACACCATGGATGAAGGCTTCTGGGAAGTAATGGAAGCCATCGAAAAAGCCCGTTGATCCCCTTGCTTTTCTGGAAAGAAGCCCCGTAATCCCGGGGCTTCTTTTTTATCGTTCAGGACTGTCCACCGTCAATCAAAAAATCAAAAATCATCCCATTAGTCCATTATTTCTCTGATGAACGCCTTTTTTTCCCGCAAAAAAAGAAACGCCTGATCAAATGCTTATGAGGTTTTTTAAGGGTAAATTCCATAATGAAAGGACAGACAACCGGAGGAGGCGAGGTGATTTAAATGATCAGGGAACTGGCTTTTCCACGAATGCACGAAGAGGTGACCGAAAGAAGGGACTTTCTCCCATCTCTCTTCAGCAAGATCCGAAGACTGACAGATGCAAGGATCTTCCTGGAGAAAGGTTACGGGAGCAAAATAGGATTAACAGAAAGAGAATACATGGAAGCAAACCCCGGGCTATCTTTTATTGACCATGACGAAGTTTTCGATAAAGAATTGGTGATCGTCGTAAGGGTCCCAAAAAGAGAAATGATAGACCGGATGAAACCCGGGACAACCCTCGTTTCCATGCTCCATTACAATACAAGGCCCCAACTTGTCAGACTACTTCAGGAAAAGAAAATAATCTGTTTTTCCATGGATGACATCGTCGATGACTGGAACAACCGCATTTTCGTGAATTATCAGGGTACTTCAGTAGCCGCCATCAGGGTGGGCTTTCAACAGCTTGAAAGGAATATGCCCGATTTTTATTCGGAGAACAGGAGACCGATAAACGCGACGATCCTGGGAATGGGCAAGGTCGCCCAGGCCGCCGCAAAAGCATTGGAAACATGCAGTGATACAGCCTTCTCCAATACAGGAGCCCCCGGGGTTATTGTGAGAATGCTCCCTAAGACCATTACAGGCAGGCTGGACATTCTGGAAACCCTTCTTGCCGATTCGGATATTCTCGTGGATAGCACGAAAAGGATGGACCCATCATTTATCATAATTCCCAACCGCCTTCTTTGCACACTGCCCCCCCATTCTGTAATAGTGGACATAACGTCAGACCCCTACGACAGCAAGACCTCACCGCCGCAGGTAAAAGCCATAGAGGGAATCGCTTACGGACCCCTTGACAAATATATCCTGGAGATCGACGACCCCTATTATGAAACCCTGACGGGACTCGTGGATTCCAGATGCCGACGTACAGTGGTTACGTGCAACGCATGGCCTGCCTTTGACCCCGTGGAATGCATGAAGATCTACGAAGAACAGCTCCTTCCTCTTCTCAAGGTCATTCTTGAAAAAGGGCCAGGAGGGATCGATCCCGGAAGTCACGACATGTACGAGCGGGCTCTGGCAAGATCAACGCTGGATCATTTTCTTACAAACTGATCTTATGGAGTGATGGTCATGTACAGGATAGGCATCGATACGGGGGGGACGAACACTGACGTAGTAATGGTCAACGTCGACAACGGCGATCTGTTCTCGGCAAAGACCCCGACAACACCCAAAGACCTTCTCGACGGCATAGCAAAGGGCATTGAAAAAATTACATCTATTGCAGGGACTTCGCCGAATGCAGTCGAAGAACTCATCTACGGGACAACCATAGTGGTCAACATGATCGCCCAGAAGGAGTCTGAGGCGACGGCCCTTATCACAACAAGGGGCTTCAGGGATGTACTCGAGATAGGGAGAGCCTCCAGGGATGAAAATATTTACGACATCCAGATGGAAAAACCGGAACCGCTTATTGGTCGCTCGCTGCGTTTTGAAGTAAGTGAAAGGGTAAACTTCAAAGGCGATGTCATTGAACCTCTCGATGAATCGGAAGTGAGGGATCTTGCAGCCAGAATGAGGGAACTTGGCATCAGGGCCATCGCCGTCTGCCTTCTTCACTCGTACGCCAACCCCCTGCATGAGAAAAGGATCAAGGAGATCATTTCAGAGGAGTGGCCCGAAGTTTATGTCTCGATCTCTTCGGAAATAAACCCCCAGTTCAGAGAGTATGAGCGGACATCAACGGCAGTGATCAACGCGTACATGCAGCCGAACATGGCATCGCATCTATCCGACTTCGAAAGCATGATGACCCGGACGACATCTTCACCGAGGCTTTACATTATGCAGGGCAATGCAGGGATTGTCAGATTCAAATCAGCAATTGAAAAACCCGTCAGCGTGGCCGATTCCGGGCCTATAGCAGGGATCATTGCTGCAAACCACCTCGGGAAGATCACGGGAATACCCAACATAATCACGCTGGACATGGGCGGTACAAGTTGTGATGTCTCCCTGATAAGGAACAACAGTTTCCAGTTTTCCACCGCCAGGTCGGTAGAGGGTTATCCGATCAATCTCCCTAGCGTTGACCTCAATTTCATCGGTGCAGGAGGGGGAAGCCTGGCCTGGTACGATGAGGGCGGAGCCCTGAAGGTCGGACCGAAAAGCGCCGGAGCCTTGCCTGGACCTGTCTGTTACCAGCGGGGCGGCAAACAGCCCACTGTTACGGACGCCAACCTTGTTACTGGTCGGATAAGGCCTGAAATATTCCTGGAAGAACTGGACGATGAAACCGTGTCATTAACCCGGCAGGCGATAATAGAGAAGATAGCCCTTCCCCTGAAGCTGGACCCCATGCAAGCAGCCGAGGGGATCCTCAGGATAGTCAATTCGAACATGATCAGGGCAATAAAAGTAATATCCGTTGAAAGAGGACATGATCCCAGGGATTTCACACTCATGGCTTTCGGGGGAGCCGGGGCACTTCACGCAGCCAGGCTTGCCGAGGAACTTGAAATACCCAGGGTCCTTATCCCCTATTCTCCGGGAACCTTCTCCGCGTTGGGGCTAGTACTGGCCGACATCAAATACGATTACGTCCAGACCAGGATACAGAAGCAGGACCAGGTCGACCTTGAGGATCTGGCCGGTATCTACAGGGATCTGGCACTACAGGGTGCAAGAGACCTTGACAGGGAGAACGTACCGGGAGAGGACCGTCTGTTCATCAGGACCTGTGACATGCGGTATTTCGGTCAGGCATTTGAGTTGACCATACCTCTTCCCGACGGGGATATATCTTCAGGACATATCGCGGAAGCCGTGGACCGATTCCACCGGCAGCACTTCCAGATCTACGGTCACTGCATGAAAGATGATGCCGTTGAGTTCGTGAATTACCGTGTAAGCGCTGTCGGGACAATGAGGAAGCCGAATCTTGGGGAGAAAAAGAAATGGGAGACCGGCTTCAGCCGTACAGAGACATTCGAGACAATAACCGTTTTTGATGGGGAAGAGATCGTTACCACTGTGTTTGACAGGAACAGTCTTGAAGAAGGTCAGTATATAGATGGTCCGGCCATTATCGGGGAGATGGGTTCAACAATTGTCGTCTATCCAGGACAGAAAGCCCACGTTGATGCCCTGAAAAACATCGTGATCTACACGTCCCTCGGCAAAAAGAAATAAGGCAAGGGAGGAATGATAACATGTCTGACCCTATCCTTCTTGAAGTTGTCAATAACGCTCTCCGTTCTATCGCCGAACAGATGTCGGCAACCATGGTAAGGAGCAGCTACTCCACCATCGTAAAGGAAATGAAGGATTGCTCTTCGGCCATTTTCGACGATTCCGGCCGCCTGCTGGCCGAGGGTGCCAACATACCCATACACCTTAACTGCCTGAGCCCCTGCCTTTCAACGATCCTTTCCCACTACTTCCCGAAGGAGACCATGGATCCCGGGGATCTGATCGTTACAAACCATCCCTATGCCGGAGGGCATTCCCTGGGAAGCCATCACACCAAGGACATAATTATGGTGGCACCGGTTTTCCACATGGGGATTGAACTGGTAGGATTTTCCGTGACCATGCTCCATCATCGTGATGTAGCGGGAACCTACACAGGGGATTCCTGGACGGAGGAGATCTTCCAGGAAGGTTTCCTTATGGAACCGGTGAAACTGTTCGAAAAAGGCAAACGCAACGAAGCCCTCTGGAGGGTAATGATGAACAATACCCGTGTCCCGCGGGATATGCACGGTGATCTCATGGCACAGATATCGGGGTGCCATATAGGAGCCGAGGGCCTTAACGCACTTATAGACAAATACGGCCTTCTGGTCATCAGGGCAGTGACAGAAGAGCTGCTTGACTACTCCGAAAAGCTTACAAGGCTGGAAATTTCAAGAATGCCCGACGGGAGGTATTCCCACGAGGAAAAGATCCTGGATGATGGATACAAGGGAGGGCCTTACGATCTGAAACTGACCGTTGAGATAAAGGGCAGCGACATCCTCTTTGACTTTTCGGGAACTGATACGCAGGTCAAGGGGCCGATCAACTCACCCCTTTCTGCCACGATATCTTCTGTTTATTACACAATGAGAGCCCTTACCAACCCTCACGTTCCTACCAACTACGGCTGCCAGAGACCGATAAGCGTTGTAGCCCCCGAAGGGACCCTTGTTAACCCGACGATGCCCACCGGGACCTACCAGCGTATGGTCACCGACCATATCCTGGTGGACCTCATCATGGGCGCCCTTGCAAAAGCAGTTCCAGAGAAAGTAATGGCTGACTCCTGCGGATGCCTCTATGATTTTTGTTCTGCGAAGAATACCGATACCCATCCCGGTGGAGACGTCGGGAATCGACACTACTGGGGTGAGATCGTCCCGGGCGGCCTTGGAGCAAGGAATGGCAAAGACGGGGTAACAATAATGTCCTGTCACGTTACAAACTGTCCTTTGCCTCCCGTGGAAGCACAGGAGATAGAATCACCGGTGCTCTTCCTTGAAAGGGCGATACACCCCGATTCCGCAGGTCCCGGCAAATTCAGGGGGGGGTTTGCGCAAAGGCGAAAATGGAAGGTTCTGGGTCATGACGGACAGTTCTTCCATACATCCCAGAAATCAAGGATCCCCCCACAGGGACTTTTCGGGGGGAAACCCGGCAAAAGCGGGAAGTGGATCATTAACGAAGGGACACCGGAGGAAAGAGTCCTGGATGAAGCCATGGGAGATGTGATCAACCTGAAATACGGCGATACCGTTACCTGTATAACCCCGAGCGGCGGAGGAATTGGTGATCCCTTTGACCGGGATCCGGAACTGGTTTTGAAGGATACACTGAACGGATTGATAACCCCTGAAAAAGCGATAGAGGATTACGGGGTAGCCATGGATATCGGCACAAGGACGGTTCTTGAAGATCAGACCACAGAGACAAGAAAAAGCAGGATCCAGCCCGGCAATTGACCAGTTTGTCCCGTAACCGGGAGAGGGATCTCGCAATTATCACAAATTGCAGGAAGGCCCCCGGATATCTCCGGGGGTCTTCCTGCCGGTTGCCTGACTATCCTGCTTCCAGGGCTGTTCCGTTATGCACGGGAAATCATCATTTCTGAGAGGGGCAACCTCTTGCTCTTGATGATCCCCGAGGCGGGCCAGCCCACCGCTATGTGGAGGGCGACCTCGATATGATCCGGAAGGCCGTAGAGTTCCTTGAACTTTTTACCTGTATCCTCGGTATGCTCCGATTTGACAGTCTTTGAAAGCCATACACCACCAAGCCCCAGGGCATGAGCCATAAGGAGCATGTGATCCCCTGCCGCGGCCGCATCGTAGCCCAGGTTCTGGGGTACCATTTTGTCCTGCCCCACCGTCTCTGATATTCGTTTGTCGAAACAGAGAACAATGATAACGGAGTTATCCGTCGGAATGTCGCTCCAGATCATGCTTTTCTCCTCGGGGGTCCTCAGGACAACAAAGCGGACGGCATCCAGGTTGCAACCCACAGGGGCTGCCCTGCCTGCTTCGAGGATCTGTTCGATCAGTTCGTCGGACACGGGCTTGTCGATCCAGTTGCGGATCGAACATCTCCCCCAGATAAGCTTGCGTACGACATCCATCTCGCCTGCAGAGAAGGGCTCGGGCATTGAGCCCTCCAGCTCCGGTATGTCAGGCTTTTCTCCCTTTCTTACCTGTGCGGCTATATCAATATACCGCTTGGCCCAATCCAGGTCCGGGCCATCCTGGGGAAGCCCTCTCCGCACCCACTCATCGTAGACAAGCTGTGCCTGGAGTCCAAAATTGGGAATGGCTTTGAAGGGGTGCCTAAGGAGCACGGAATAAAGGGGCACTTCAATGTTATGGTGGACCCTCTCGCGTAAAAGGGCACCCAGAAGCACGGGGTCAAGGTTGCCAAGGTCCTCCTGCCTGTACTTCTTTCCAGGGCTTGGTATGGCTTCGATCGCAGACATCCCTGTCTCTCCTCCTTATGTTCCAGAATTTTTTCAGGTAAGATCGAAACGGAAAACTGCCATTCCGTTTTGGTCATTAAATCCTATACTATCCATTCCCCAAAGGAAAGTTCTGGCACAGGATCGGGTCACTTGCACGACCGGGCATTCCCGTGAAGAAAAAGTGGAAAAGTACACATGAAACCCCCCTATTGGGGCTACAATAATTGGCATGGAAAACCTGTTTGCGCTGATGATCGGGATCGGCTTGAGTGCCGCCTGCGGTTTAAGGGTTTTTGTTCCCCTTCTGGCCATGAGCCTTGCTGCCCAGACCGGCCATCTTGAGCTTGCCGAGAGTTTCCAGTGGGTTGCGACCCCTATAGCCGCTACGGCGCTGGGATTCGCAACATTCCTCGAGATAGCCGGGTACTACATTCCCTGGGTCGACAATATGCTTGATGCGGCAACAACCCCTGCGGCGATCATCGCAGGAACCTTTATAACTGCTTCGGTCATGCCGGAGATGACACCCTTCCTTAAGTGGAGCATAGCAGCGATACTGGGAGGGGGATCCGCAGGGATCATCCAGGGGGCGACCGTAATAACCAGGGCAGCTTCGGCTTTTACTACGGGGGGGTTAGGCAACCCTCTAGTCTCGACTGGCGAGACCGGCGGTTCGATCCTTCTTTCCTTTCTTGCTGTATTGCTACCCCTTGCCGCTCTCGGGCTGCTGCTTTTTTTCTGCCTATGGGCTGCCAGAAAACTTTACAGAAGATTCAAGGGTGAAGGGACCAGGCCCGATCAGGCCTGAAAATGCCCGCCAAAGGGCGATCCGGATGGGCCGGAGGTCTTCCTTCGGTCCTTTTCTGGTTTCCTGGAACTATCATCAAGGAGAGTGATCCCGTGCCCCATGAGATCAGAACGGAAGTGATGGGACGCGACCCTGTAGGGTCTCTCCTTTTGCGCTTCTCCATACCCTCCATTGTCGGACTTCTGGCCAATGCCCTTTACAACATCGTCGACCGCATGTTTATCGGGCGCATCGTGGGATCCCATGGATTGACGGCTGTAACGGTGGCTTTCCCTTTTTTCGCGCTTGCCATAACTCTTGGCATTCTGGTCTCGGTCGGGGCCTCATCACTTGTTTCAAGGAGCCTTGGCCGTGGTGAAACGGACCTTGCGGAACAGGTGCTGTCCAATGCGTTCGTAATGGCGATCATCGCCGGTCTTTCCCTGGCCCTGTCGGGGCTTTT
>CAZAMZ010000013.1:0-16872 GCA_964486375.1 uncultured Synergistaceae bacterium
ACTGGTCGTAGGCCGCTCTTTTCTGAGGATCCTGAAGAACCTCGTAAGCCAGGTTAATGGATTTGAACCTTGCCTCCGCATCGGGATCACCGGGTTTCGCATCGGGGTGAAATTTTCTTACAAGCTTCCTGTATGCCTTTTTTATTTCCTCCTGGGAGGCATCCCTGGGAACACCAAGGATAGAGTATAGATCCCGGTTTTCCTCAGATGGCACAGGTCTTCACTCCCTAGGACTTCCCGGTGTCTTCGAACTCGGCGTCCACAGTTTCTCCGTCAGCTCCGCCCGGCGTCGGATCGGGGGCATCCTGATCGCCATTCCCCTGGCTGTAGAGACGGGAAGACAATTCATGAAGGCTTTTAGTCAATTTTTCGGAAACCTTTTTGATATCGTCGGGATCCTCACCGGCGAGAGTCTTTTTTACTTCTTCTATCTCTTCCTGGATGCGGGCCTTTTCCTCTACGGAAACCTTGTCCCCCAGGTCGGATAACAACTTTTCCGTGCTGTAGACGAGGGAATCCGCCTCGTTCCTGGCGTCGACCATTTCTTTCTTTTTCCTGTCGTTCTCCAGGTTCTCCTCTGCGGCTCTGCGCATCTTTTCGATCTCTTCCTCGGAAAGCCGTGAGGACTGGATCGTTACATGCTGTTCCCTGGAGGTCCCCTTGTCTTTGGCGCTTACGTTCAGTATGCCGTTAACGTCGATATCGAAAGTCACCTCTATCTGGGGGATCCCTCGCGGTGCAGGGGGGATTCCGTCAAGGAAGAATTTGCCCAGCGTAACGTTGTCGGAGGCCATGGACCGTTCACCCTGCAGGACATGTATCTCAACCTGCGGCTGGCTGTCCGATGCCGTAGAAAAGATCTGGCTCTTTGATACCGGGATGGCCGTGTTGCGGTCGATGATCTTGGTGAAAACCCCCCCAAGGGTCTCGATACCCAACGAAAGGGGTGTTACGTCCACCAGGATTATGTCCTTGTGCTCTCCGGTAAGTATGGCCCCCTGGATCGCGGCCCCCACGGCAACGCATTCGTCGGGGTTGATCCCCTTGGTCGGTTCCTTTCCGAGGAGTTCCACGATCTTCCTCTGGACCATCGGCATCCTGGTGGCTCCCCCAACGAGGAGGACCTTGCCTATCTCCTCCCTGGTGAGCCCGGAATCATTAAGAGCCCTTCTGGTCGGCTCCACTACCCTTTCGATAAGAGGTCGGGTTATTTCTTCGAAACGGGCTCTTGTCAGGGACATTTCAAGGTGCTTCGGTCCGCTGCTGTCGGCGGTGATGAACGGGAGCGATATGGAAGTCTCAGACATGGAGGAGAGTTCGACCTTTGCCTTCTCCGAAGACTCACGGAGGCGCTGCAGTGCCATTTTGTCCTTCGAAAGGTCTATGCCTTCGCTCTTTTTGAACTCCGACACCAGAAGGTCAACTATCTTCTGGTCCCAGTCGTCGCCACCCAGAAGGTTGTCACCGGAGGTAGCAAGAACCTCTATTACACCGTCCTCGATACCCACATCAAGGACGGACACGTCGAAGGTCCCCCCACCAAGGTCGAAGACCAGTATCTTGTTCTCTCCGCCCTTGTCCATGCCATATGCCAGGGCGGCGGCCGTAGGCTCGTTTATGATCCTCAGAACTTCAAGCCCGGCTATCTTGCCTGCGTCCTTTGTTGCTTGCCTCTGGGCATCGGTGAAATAGGCCGGCACTGTAATAACAGCCTGTCCAACCTTTTCTCCGAGGTATTCCTCGGCATCCCGCTTCATCTTCTGCAGGACCATGGCCGATATCTGCTGCGGGGTATGGGGGGTGCCGTCGATCACAACCTTGTGATCCGAACCCATCTGGCGTTTTATTGAAGAGATGGTCCTCTCCGGGTTTACGATGGCCTGCCGTTTTGCAAGCTGCCCGACAAGCCTTTCCTTGTCTTTGGTAAAAGCGACCACGGAGGGGGTTGTCCTGGCCCTTTCCGCACTCGTTATCCCTCTTATGTGATCGCCGTCCTTGACGGCGACGCAACTGTTCGTAGTCCCAAGATCGATACCGATAACCTTTCCCATGAAAAAATCACCCCGCTAATATTTGAAGATCCTGCCTGAGATCCGTCACCGGGCGTTATCAGGATCCTGCCCGGGCTACTTTTACGCGTGCTGCCCTGAGGATTCTGCCGGCGATCCTGTATCCGGCTTGAATTTCCTCGGTTATGGTCCCGTCCTCGATGCCTTCCCCGGCCTCAACTGTTGCCACTGCCTCATGAAGTGCCGGGTCGAAAGGACTTCCCACTGTGTCGACAGGGGTAACCCCCATGCCTTCAAGGACAGAGAAGAACTGTCCCCTTACCATTTCCACACCCTTGTAAAAGGGATCTTCGTCATTCCTGTTTGATGCGAGGGCCCTGTCGAGGTTTTCAAGTACCGGCAAAAGAGCAGCTGCTGCACTTTCTGAAGCTGTCGCCCTCAAGCGCTCATTCTCCCTCTCGACACGCTGCCGGTAGTTGAAAAAATCAGCCCTGGCCCTGGCAATGGTCTCACTGAGGGCCCTGTTCTGTTCGCTGAGGCTCTCCACCATTTCCCTTGCGGATCCAAGCTCGGCAAGCAGGTTCTCATTGTCGTTACAGGTTTCGTCCAAGCCGACCTTTTGGGAGGTTTCCCCTGAGGAGTCCTGCCCTTCAGGACCATGGGACGAGAAAACGGAATTGAACCCTTCCTGCTCCCCGGACTTTTCTTTTTTCTTTCTGTAAGCAGAACCGGTCATCTATTGAACCTCCTTGTTGTTCTCCCCGTTCTCTGCAAGGGTTTCAAGGACTCCTTCCAGGACGGAGATAGAGCGCTCGTAATCCATTCTGACCGGGCCGATCAGCCCCACTACCGCCTTACGGCCTCCTGTGACCATGGAAGCCATAACAATTGAACAATCCCTCATCTGGAAAACCGGGTTCTCGTCCCCGATGGTCACGCAGAGTCCCTTTTCAGCGGAGCAGTCCCTGACAAGCCGGCCGATGGAATCCTCTTCCTCGAGAAGCGCCATGATGGTCTGAAGGCGCCCCAGGTCGTTGAAGTCTGGAAGGCCCAGTACGTTATGGGCTCCCCCGGTGAAGAACTGGAAAGGCTTTTCAGACAGGATGCTGTCCATCTCCAGCAGGGCCGAACGGCAGCTATCGGCATAACGCTCGAGGGCATCCTCCACGTAAGACTGAAGGACACCTCTTACCTCCCCCCAGGACCGGTCAAGGGCTATCATGGATACTCTCCTGGAAAGCTCGTCCAGCGCTTCCTGGGTCATATCGCAAGGAAGAGTTACCGTCCGGTGATGGATCAGGCCGCCCTTAAGCACCAGCAGAATAAGAACAGTGCTGTGTCCCATCCTGAGGAACTCCACCCTCTGCAGCACCGTTTCTGTGGAAGGGCCAAGGGCGCCTACACCTATATAACTTGTGATCCTTCCGAGCAGTCTCGTTGCGTAGCCCAGGGCTTCCTCAACGTCCTTGCGTTTGTCCCTGAGCTCCCTGACCCAGCCCTCGCTTCCCGGGGGAAAGGTCCTCTGGCGCCTGAGTATCGCATCGACGTATACCCTGTAGGCTTTCGGCGTCGGTATACGGCCGGCCGAAGTATGGGGCTGGTAAAGATACTCCATCTCCTCCAGGTCGGCCATTTCATTCCTGATGGTCGCGGCACTCCGGTCCCGGAGGAATTTTCTCGCTATCGTCCTGGAGCCTATGGGTTCACCGGTCTTGATATATTCATACACAACAGCAAGAACCACCTCAAGATGCCTTTCACTCAGCACTTGAAAGCAACTCCTTTGTATTATTAGCACTCTTTATTGTAGAGTGCTAAGTCACACAAACCCGAAAGGTAGATTAGCAATCGTATGGTTTATTGTCAACACTGGTCAGAAACTTTCGGCAACAATTGGCCCTGCAATTGACCTAGAATAGGTTGAGAAAACCACTCTGATCTTCCCGGGAGGTCCAAATATTGGCAGATCTATCCGGAATGACAACGGTCATCCTGATCAGGCATGGGGAATGCGAAGGGAACAGGGAGGGTCTTTTCCGGGGCAGGACGGATTTTCCCCTTAACGAAACGGGAAGACAGCAGGCTAAAGCCCTGGGTGAGGCCCTTGCCGCCTTCTCACCAAGTACTGTTTATTCCAGTCCCCTTTCAAGGGCTACAGAAACCGCAAGGTTTATCGCCGAAAGGACAGGGGCCGGCCTCGAGATCAGGCAGGGATTCAACAACATGGCCCTGGGGGGTTGGGAGAACAGGAAGAAAACCGATATAGAACAGGAGTTTCCAGAGGAGTGGAGTTTGTGGCTTTCCCATCCCGAACGCCTCCAGATCCCGGGGGCCGAATCCCTTTCGGATGTGAGGCGCAGGTCTTTTGCGAACCTTGACACCCTGGTGAAAGGTTCGCCGGGCAAGACCTTCGCAATAGTGACCCACAGGGCTGTGCTTAAACCTCTTCTGGCTGAAGCTCTGGGCTTCAATGAACCATGTTTCTGGAGGATCCATGTTGATACTGCCTCCTTTTCGCTGCTGAAACATGACAGGGAACGGGGGTATTGCCTTACCCTGCTCAACCAGACCCATCACCTGGAAAGTTTCATCAGTGAATGGGTCTGAAAACGAGTGGAAGTTTCCATTATTATTCCCTTTGCCCCGGGCCGGAAGCATCACCCGGGAAAACCCTATAAGGGAACAGGAGATCATGACAATATACAGAATCCCTACTAGCCGTGAAGAGGACCTGAAAAAAGCGATAGAACTTACCGGAGCGGACGAGAGGTGCTTTCAGTTTTTCAACCGCAAGAGAGAACTTCTTTCTTTCTTTATCCCCCGGGTCGATTTCCGGGCGGCAAATGCCCTGAAACAGGAACTCCTGTCCAGGGGGGGCGATGCTATTGTCCACAAAAGAGCGATAGAGGGAGCAGTCGATGTATCCAATGTCGTGATAATGGGAAATATGAAAACCCTGAGAGACCTGGTCCTGAAACTGAGAGTGATGCCTTACTGGGGTCTTGACAGGATCAGGATAGATATAGAAACTGCCCTTGACTCCCAGGCGGTTTCGAGATGGCAACTCAGGATCCCGGGCAAGGGGATCATGGAACTGGGCGGAAGGACCAGGATAATGGGGATCATAAATGTGAACCGCGAATCCTTCTTCCCGGGAAGCCGGGCCGACGACCCCCGCAGGTGCGTGGAAACAGCTGCGGGGATGATCGAAGAAGGAGCCTCCATCATTGATATCGGTGCCGAATCAACCCGGCCCGGATCTTCACCCCTCTCCCGCGAGGAAGAGATCGACAGGCTTGTCCCGGCAATATCAGCAGTGCGGAAGGATCTACCTGAAGCTGTTATATCGGCCGACACTTACAGGGCAGGGACAGCCCTTGCAGCAATTGAATCAGGAGCGGATATTATCAACGATATTTCAGGGGGGTCCTTCGATCCCGAAATGTTCCCCCTTCTTGCAGGCACGGGAAACCCGGTTGTAATAATGCACGCCAGGAATGTGCCTGAAGGCATGCATCGTCCTGCAGATTACACCGATATTATCGGGGAGATCGCATCATTCTTCTTCGAAAGGATCATGATGGCTGAAGAAGCAGGGATGAACCGGGACCAGATCATCCTGGACCCCGGCATCGGGTTCTCGAAGAACGCACAGCAAAGCCTTGAGACCCTCAGAAATGCCGGGTCCTTTTCAACACTGGCCAGACCACTGCTGGTAGGGCATTCCCGAAAGAGTGTCATCGGCAGGCACCTGGGTCTTGAAAACCCCGAAGAACGTCTGGAAGGGACCCTTGCCATTTCAGCCTTCTGTGCCTGGAACAACATTGCCGTCATAAGGGTTCATGACGTAAAACCCAACATCAGGGCAGTACGGATGATCGAAGCCATGAAAGGGGAGGGGATCTGATGCTTGCCGGGATATCTCTGGGAAGCAATCTGGGCGACAGGCTGGGGATCATCAGGCAGGCTTTGCTTCTGCTAAAAGGTAAGGGTGTCCCGATAATTGCAGTAAGCGACGTTTTCGAAACTGCCCCCTGGGGCCACAGGGATCAGCCATGGTTCCTCAATGCCTGCCTCCTCCTGGAGACCGATGACCACCCCAGGGACCTTCTCGCTAAACTCCAGTCCATAGAGAGCGAACTGGGCAAGAACACCAGGTACAAGTGGGGGCCAAGGGAGATAGATCTAGACATTCTCTATATGGATGATCTTACTTTAAACGAGCAGGACCTTGTTATCCCCCACCCCGAAATGCATAACAGGGCTTTTGTGCTCGTGCCGCTTAACCAGATCGCACCTGACTGGCTGCACCCGCTTCTCCAGCGAAAAGTGAAGGAACTCGTAACCCAGGTCTCTCTTGCCGATGTAGTCAGGATAACAAATCTCTGAAACCGGAATTCCGGAGTGATGCTTTTGATCGCGAACGTCCCGGGTATTCGCCGTATTGTTCCAGCTGTTTCAATAACTTTTTTCCTTTTATTGGTGTGCCTTCATTTTCCTGCTGAAGCACAGCACCTAAAGGTACTGTCCGTCCCGGGGCATCCTGTCAGCCTGGTCCTGGAGAACACGGACGGGGTAATATCCTCTGCCCTGCTCAGATCGCCGGCAGGCATACAGAAGATCCTGCCCCTGGAAGGATATGTCTATGCCGGGGAGAGTCACACTGAGCCTTACGCTGATGGCGATTTCAAAAAGGACCTTTTATGGACCATTACCTTCACCAGGCCGGGAGACCGTTCAAGAGGGATCTACCTCTGGATCGGCGTCACCAGCCAGATCCCGCGGGCCTGGGTGATAATCAGCCCGCTGGGCCAGACCTACTGGGACACCATCCCGATGAAAGTCTATGTCCCCAAGGGCATAGCTCTCTTTGTTTCCCCCAACCTCCCTGCATACGACGAACTTCCGCAGTTCGGAGGGAACAGGACACTGACCTTCGTCTACACGATAGCGCTAACGCCCGAAGGACCGAACTTCCAGCCCGTTCCTGAGGTCTACCGGCAGCTCTACAGGATCACGGCCACGATCAGGGATGCAGAACAGATAACCGAGAGGAGGGAGGCCTATTCAAGAATGCTTGAGGATTACGAATCCCTTTCTCGAGGAGGCAAACCTTCAACAGAGGTGATCCAGAACTTCACATGGAAAAGGATCCTGTTCCTCGACTGGAAATAGAAAGGGGCGAGTTGTCTTTCAACTCGCCCCTTGGCGTCCCTTCCTGTTACACGGGCCTTCTACTGGACAACTATCTTTTTCGTCATATCCCCCGATCTGCTGCACTCCGCCTTTACCTCGACAGATGTTCCCGGGCCGAACCTGCCGATGGTTACCACTATCCTCTCCCCGTCCCTTTCGCTCTGGCTCCTGTACTTCAATTCGGCAACCTCGTCACCGTCCACTTTGATCTCCACTTCTTTGATGAAATGAGAGGAAACATTTCCTACTGCATGAGCTATCCAGATCGTGAGTATCCCTTCATCCCGGGAATATTCCAGTTCCATGGATGATGGCGGGTGTGCCATGGCTGCCGATGCACTGATGAGGAGTAATGCTATGACACTCGCTGCCAACATTCCTCGCCTTGCTTTCATCTCTTTAACCCCCTTCAGTAGATCCGGTTTGTGGCGCTATTCCATCGAGGCAAGAAGTTCCTTTATCCTTTCCGGGCGATAATCCCTCCTGAAAAGTTGCGTGTCGTCACTGAAGTAACAGCCCATGGAATCCTCAAAGGTTCCCCTGCCTGAGGATTCATAAATTACTCCAAGCGGGTAGGGCGGTCCTTCCAGGGCTCTCTCCATGGCGGTCTTCCTGTCTGAAGGATCATGATCCACGGGAAGGTCGAAAGTATTCTTCCTGAACCAGGAGAAGGTATTTACCTTGTTGAATGATACGCATGGCTGGAAAATATCCACCAGGGCATAACCCTTGTGGGATATGGCTCTCTTTATGATCTCCGTCGTCTGTTCCACGTTCCCGGAAAAGGCCCTTGCGACGAATGACGCTCCCAGAGCCACTGCTACCGCCACAGGGTTGAATGGCTCTGAAAACACCCCGTCTACCTGGACCGACGACTTGAATCCCACCGGGCTGGTAGGTGAAGCCTGCCCTTTGGTCAGGCCATAGACCATGTTGTTGTGGGCGAGGTTGGTGATATCCGGATTCCGCCTGATAGTGTGGATGAAGTGGTTTCCTCCCTCACCATACATGTCGCCATCGCCGCCTATTGCTATCACTGTCATTTCCCTGTTTGCGACCTTCATGCCTGTCGCGTTTGAAATGGAACGGCCATGAAGACCGTTGAAAAAATGCCCTTTCATGAAATGGGGCATCTTGGCAGCCTGTCCTATGCCCGAAAAGAGGACGACTTTCTCCGGAGGAAGGCCCAGGCCGGCAAGAGCCTTTTTCAGGGCCTCCATTATCTGGAAATCGCCGCACCCGGGACACCACTGGATATCCACGCCCTCAAGATCGTAAACAGTGTGTTCCATACCTATCCCCTCCTATCGGAGCACGTCAAGCAGCCTTTTCGTTACTGCTTCTACAGAGATCTGAAGACCGCTGTACCACAGGATCCGTTCTTCGATAAGGAAACCCGTCTCCATTCTTACCAGTTCCGCAAACTGGCCGGTCGCATTGCCTTCAACAGCCACGACCTTCCCTGCCCTCTCCAGGAAACCGGAGGTACCAGGATGAAGGGGGTAGACCTGGTCATAATGAAGATGGGCCGTATCTTCAAGGCCTGATGCTTCAAGTGCTTCTTCAACTATGTGATACATGGATCCCCAGGTGACCACCAGGTTCCTGTACCGGTCGGGACCGGAAAGGGAGGGGGGCATGACCCTTTCCAGTATGCCCTTCCTCTTCCTGAGACGTTTGTCCACCATCCGGGTGCGAAGGTCGAAATCCTCCTGAACATGCCCTATCTCGTCGTGTTCATGGCTGTCGGTGCCAACCAGGCCAGGACCATAACCGGGAACACTCCTGGGGGAGACACCGCTTTCTGTTTCCTCGTATCTCCTGTAGGCGGTCCCTGCTTCGACCAGGTGCCTTTCAACCTTCAGATCAGAAATATCGAACACCGGAACGTTGTAGAAGGAGTCCAGGAAATACTGATCCGTAAGTATGAATACCGGCACCTGGAACTCATCCGCCAGGTTGAAGGCCTCCTGGGAAATAAGGAATGCTTTCTCTAGGCTCCCCGGGGCGAAGACCGCCCTCGGAACGTCCCCGTGACCACAGAAAATGGCCAGTTTGAGATCGCCCTGCTCTGTCCTGGTCGCCATCCCTGTCGCCGGACCAGGCCTCTGTCCAATATGGAGGACGACAGGCAGTTCTGTTATCCCTGCCAGGCTGACCCCTTCCGACATCAGTGAAAGACCCCCGCCAGAAGTGCTCACCATTGCCCTGGCGCCTCCGTAAGAGGCTCCAACGGCCATGTTGATGGCCGCGATCTCGTCCTCGGCCTGTTCAACGGCCACGCCAAGGGAGCGGGCATTTTTAGCCAGGAATGAAAGAACACCCGTTGCCGGCGACATGGGGTAGGATGAGATAAAGTCGCAACCCCCTGCAAGCGCCCCAAGGGAGACCGCGTCGGAACCATTGATAATTATCTCCCCCGGCACTTTGTCCCTTTTTGGGATGTTCACAACGATATCCCCTGATGAGATCAATTCCCGGGAAAGTTCAAAACCTTTTTCGAGGGCGGCAAGGTTGTTTTTCACTATCTCTTCCGACTTTGAGGAGAATTTTTCCTCGAGGAAGGCTGCGGGAATCTCCTGTTCAATACCCAGCAGCCCCGATATCAGGCCGGCGGCTACTACTCCGGTATACACATCGCCCCCGGATTCCTTTCCCTTTTCGAAGAGTGGAACATTCAGAAAGGCACCCCCTGAACCGGATAGTTCTCCCCCTATCTCGGCCTCATCTCCCAGGATAAGGGTACCTGGGGCAATGCGTTTTCTGATGTTTTCTCTCACTCCCCTGTTCAGGGGAAGAAGTATATCGATCCTGTCTACAAAGGCTTTCACAGGCTCCAATGAAACCCGGATCTCCGTGGAGTTGTTGCCTCCCCTTACGACGGACATGTATTCCCTGCTTGCGAATACATTAAATCCCGCCCTCTTGAGGCTTTCCACCAGGATCTCTTCGACGGTCTGCACACCTTGCCCTGCCGCTCCGCATAGAACCAGGGAAACGTCGCTGTTGCCTTTTGCTGGAAAACTCAACATCCTGTACCCTCCCTGCTTTGGAGAAAGAAGATTCAACCCCTTGATAATAAAACCATCTGCCACTTTAACGTATTTTTGAAACCGTAGCAACGTTCCATTCGTTCATGAGGCGGTAACCGGGTACCCTGCCTTATCCAGCGCCTCCAGAACATCCCCTTCAAGAGGTTCTTCAGAATGGATGCTCTTCTGTTCAAGGGAAATCTCGAAACCGGTGACTCCCATGGATTCCAGCAGGCCGGTTATCCTTTTAACGCAGTGTCCGCAGGACATGTCCGGAACCTTGTATGTGTGATTCTTTTTCAATCAGACCTCCCCCTTCCTTATGGTAAGTGAATTAAGGACAACCGAGATGGAACTGAGAGCCATGGCTGCTTCAGCGATCGCCGGGTGGAGAAATCCTGCCATGGCTACAGGTATTGCAATAACATTGTACAGAAACGCCAGGAATAGATTCTGGGCTATAACCCTGAAAGTACTCCCGGAGATCCTCACGCATTCGAGCACCCTGGATACTCCTCCGCTTATGACCACTACATCTGCACTATCGATGGCCAGGTCCATTCCTGAACCTATTGCCATACCTATGTCTGCCCCCTTCAGGGCGGCCGCGTCGTTCATCCCGTCCCCTACCATGAGTACCTTGCTGCCCCTGGCCTGGTAAGACCTTACGATATCCAGTTTTTCTTCCGGACGGACGCCTGCGTGGATCTCGGTGATCCCTACCTCCCGTCCCACGGCCCTGGCGGTTGTTTCATTGTCGCCGGTCAACATGACCGGAATGAGGCCCATTTTCTTCATTCCTTCTACAGCAGACAGGGAATCCTCCCTGATCCTGTCCTCTATAGCGAAAAACCCGACAGGGGATCCACCCTTCCTGACCTCTACGATCGTTTTTCCAGAATCAAGGTGCCCCCGATAGGGCTCGTAGGAGCCAGGTTTGCCGATCTCGTAGGATACTCCCCCTACCATCCCCCTGACGCCACTCCCGGCTATTTCCTCGATCTCCTGAACTTCCGGGAGATCACCTGCCGATGAAGCCGTTATCGCCTTGGCCAGCGGGTGGCCGGAACCATGTTCGATCGACGCAGCAGCTGCCAGATCTTCAGCTGAAAGATCATGGAAGACTACCGATGGTTTCCCCTCGGTAAGGGTGCCTGTCTTGTCCATCAGAACCACCCCTATATCCTTTGTGGTCTGGATGGCTTCGGCGTTCCTTATCAGAAGACCCCGCCTTGAAGCCAGTCCCGTCCCTGCCACAAGGGCCATTGGGGTAGCAAGCCCCAGCGCACAGGGGCAGGCGATGACCAGGGTGGCAACAAAAACGAAAATGCTGAATGATACAGCGCTTTCCGTTTCAAGGACCCAGGGGATATAATCCCTGAACGAAGAGACCACAGGGTACAGCTGTTCAAAAAACAGGAACCAGACCACCCCTGCCAACAGGGCAAGGACGGTTACGACAGGGACGAAAACTCTTGTAACTGCATCGGCAAGAGCCTGAATGGGTATCTTGGAACCCTGTGCCTCCTGCACGAGGGATACCATCCTTGAAAGGAAAGTATCCTCGCCGGTCCTGGTCACCGTGATGGTCATCTCCCCGGTCAGATTCGAGGATCCCCCGGTTACGGGGTTCCCCTTCTCCTTCATGACCGGTATAGGTTCCCCTGTGATCATGGATTCGTCCACTGAGGAACGTCCCGAAAGGATCTCGCCGTCCACGGGGATCCTGTCTCCCGGCCCCACCTTTACGGTCATCCCCTTGACAACAGCCTCTATCGGAACCCGGATCTCCTCCCCGTCGATGATCGCCCTGGCCTCGCTGGCCCTGAGTTTCAAAAGATTCCTGATCTCCTTGGCTGCCTTGTCGCGAAGGGATGATTCAATGAACCTGCCGGAAATATGAAGGGCGATTATCATGGCCCCTATACTTCCAAAGGATGAAATGGGGACACCCAGGACGTGGAGAAGAGTGGTTATCCATGCGGAAAAAGCCCCCAGTGAGATCAGGGTATCCATATTGGTGTGGAAGTGGGTAACAGCTATCCAGGCACCCTTTATACTGCTCTTTCCGACGTAGAAGACCACGAATCCTGCCGCGAATAGCTCGAGCCACGGGAACCAGGAAAGGTGGAATCCGATCATGTGCAATACCATCAGAACCGCAAGAGGCACGGTGACCGTAAGGGCCTGCACAAGATTCTTCCTTGAATCAAGGTATCTGGCCCGGTCGATCTCTTCGGGTTTCTCATCGGAAACGTCGTAACCGACCCTTTTCACGGCATCCCTTAGTTCTTTCATTTCAACGTTGCGGTCGTGGACAACAAGGGCTGTCTCGGTAGCCAGGTTCACAGCCGCGAAGTCGACGCCTTCGACCTTCCTTAGCGACCTTTCAACAGCCCCTGAACACGCTGCACAAGTCATTCCTGTTATCCTGAGTGTAGTCTTCTCTTTTGCCGCCCTGTCACTGTCGCCCATCAAGAGAAGCCTCCTGTCTTTGTAATTCTGATCCCTTGAGACATTATACCCTTCATGGTATATTTATCGCAAATTTTCAAAAACATATCATCCTGATCGTGGAGGCCTGATGAATTACCGAAAGATCGCCGGCTTCGTGTTGCTTGTTTTCGCAATATCCGGCCTGGTCCGTGCAGGAATAGACATATACCGCGACATGACCGCGAGCGGAAGCGGTATTTATCCTTCCGTAACTGCAGGTCAGTACGACAGCATCGAGGGGCCCGCTGAGCTGGTAATATTTTTCTTCGAGGGGAATGCACCCTGTCCGGTCTGCGACCGGATCAGGGGGATGACCCATGAACTGTATGCATCGGAACCTGATCTGCTATCAGGCTTTTCAGTAAAAGATGTAAACGTGGAAGAAAAGGGCAACGAAAGATATATCCTGGAACTGGAGCTGTTTTCCACGTCGGTCGTTCTGGCAGTAGAATCCGGCGGCCGGATATACCGTTGGAAAAACCTTACCGGAGTCTGGGAGCTTGCCGATGACCCGGCGGGATTCAGGGATTATATGCTTCGCGAGATAGAGACTTTTTTGGCTGAGGAGCCCATCCCATGACCCTGTTCTCTGTTTTTTCCGCCTTATGGCTCGGAGTGCTCGCTTCAGTAAGCCCTTGCCCCCTTGCAGCAAATATGGCCGCCTTTTCTTTCATTCAGAAGGAGGGGCTTTCCCCCAGGAGGATCCTTGTAGCCGGTTCCCTCTATTCAGCGGGACGGACCTTGACCTTCGCCTTTGCCGGGATCCTGATAATATCCGGTCTTCTGGCCATCCCGGAAGCATCCATATTCATGCAGCGCCACATGAACAGGATAATAGGACCAGTGCTTGTCATCGTCGGGATATTCGTGCTGGACCTCCTGGAGATCAGAAGGAACAGACCTGTTTCCGACAAGCTTGCACCAGGATCTTTCTTCAGAGGGACGGCTGGTTCCTTTTTGATGGGAATGCTCTTCGCCCTGGCCATATGCCCCGTCTCGGCTGCCCTTTTTTTCGGAGGCCTGATTCCTGTAGCCGCAGAGGCTGGCTCCCGCATAATCCTTCCGGCCCTTTTCGGCCTTGGCAGCGGTCTCCCTGTAACTGTTCTTTCGGTCATCTTCTCATTCGGTGCAACTGCAGTATCAAGGAGCCTAGGTGCGGTATACACCGTACAGAAGGTTCTTCAGTGGGGTTCCGGCATAATAATTATTCTCGTCGGGATCTACTTTTCCCTTGCTTCAACGTTCGGGATATTTTGACAGATCGATGGTAGTCAGCTCGTGTGTATGGTCCTTGTCAATCTTGTCTCTCGTCGAGGGCCTCGTTATAATATGTTCTATATTTACACTACGTTTACGATGACGCAGGGAGGTGTTGGCAAGTGAGAAAGTACAAATGTCTCCACTGCCGCCACGAGTTCGAGGTGGAAGACCTTTCCCCGGGCCTGAAGTGCCCCAGGTGCTTCAACAGGTTCGTCCAGCTTGTCGAAGGGGAATCCGTGAAGGGGAAATCGTGGGGGAGCAAAAGTTTCAGTGTTCCCAAGAGGGGAGATTGACCTTAACCTGACAGGTTAAAATGATCTGCAAAAAAACGAGGGGCGGAAGATCCGCCCCTCGTTTTTTGTTTTAGATGACAGGCACACTACTTTGCCGCGTCTTGCGGTTTCGGGCCCTTTCCCGCAAGGGCATCCCTTGCTTCCTTGACAAGCATGATGGCAAGAATGATCAGGATGACCGAAAGACCGGCGAGAAGCATGTTGTTGAGGTTTGCCTTGATAAGAAGGAAAAGGGCTGCGATGGTCGTTGCGATCATGAAGAAGAATGGGTACATAAGGAACCTGTTGTCCTTCTTGAGCCCCATCTTGACCCAGACGGCAACGGCAAGCAGCGCCAGGGCGGCAACGAGCTGGTTCGATGCGCCGAAGATCGGCCAGATAAGGGCCCATGCCGGCTTGCCCCCGGTCTTGTAGTAAAGAAGGAAGAGGGCACCGAAAACACCGATTGCCGTGGCAACGTACTTGTTGAGTTTCATGTCGGTGAACTCCTGGAGCTGGTACCTCGCAAGCCTGGTAGCCGTGTCAAGGGAGGTGAGCAGGAAGGAGTTAAGGGCCAGGAGTCCAAGGGACATACCGACCCTTGGATCGATCCCGATAAGACTGGCGAACTGGCCGATACCGTGCCCGTAGGTTATGGTCGGACCGCCCTGCATGATGCCGCCGGCCACAATAACGGTACCGATAGCTATTACGGCAACCTGCCCCTCAAGAAGCATAGACCCGTAACCGACCAGCTGGGCATCCTTTTCAGTCTTGAGCTGCTTGGACGTGGTACCGCTGCCGACCAGGGAGTGGAAACCGGAAATTGCACCGCATGCAACGATTACGAAGAGCATCGGCCAGAGGTAGTTCGTGCCACCGCCGTAAAAACCCTTGAATGCGGGAAAGTCGGTGGCGAAACCGGAACCGAAGATCATACCTATGGCACCGAGCAGGACCGAGAAGTAGAGCATGTAGGAGGCAAGGTAGTCACGGGGCTGGAGAAGCAGCCATACCGGAAGGACCGATGCAAGGAAGATGTATACGGCAAGTACCATCCTCCACGTGTTGATGTCGAACCTGAAGTTGGTCTGCACCCAGTCCGAGTAGCTGCCGAAAAAGACTGCCCCTATTACGATCGGAACCATGATAAGTGTCGATATCGAAAGGGGTACACCCTTCTTGTAGACCATCATACCGAAAACGACGGCCATGAAAATATAGAGCGTGGCGGAAAATGCTACCGCCGGATCCGAAGCGAAACTTCCGGCAGAGAGTTCAAGGAAGACAGCCACGACGAGGACCAGGGCGAGCCATGTGAAGGTCAGGAAGAGGAGTTTGCCCTTGTGGCCGATCCACTTGTCCACTACTTCACCGACGGAAAGCCCCTTGTGGCGCATGGAAGACACCAGGGCCCCCATGTCATGGACACCGCCAAAGAATATTGAGCCAATGACGCACCATAGATAAGTGGGCAGCCACCCGAAAATAGAGGCCGCCGTTATCGGGCCCACGATAGGACCCGCTCCGGCTATTGAAGCGAAGTGGTGGCCAAGAAGGACCGAAGGATGGGCAGGGACATAGTCCACACCGTCAAAATAAAGCTCCGAAGGCGGCTTGTTAGCGTTGCTCAGGCCGTAAAGCCGGGACTGGAAGTTGCCGTAAGTAAAATAAGCTGCAACAAATAAGACTGCTGCTACAAGAAACATGATTGCAAGCACTTTGTATCACCTCCGAAATAGTTTTTTGAGACCCTCTAAAGGAACCGGTCTGCGAGGCTCTCCTTCGGGCACCCCCCTTCTTCCGGGATGACGGATCCTTTCCTTTACCGGGTTGACTCCCTGTTCCAGTTTCCCCAGTACAATTGCCGCGTTGTTCACCAGCGCGGAAAGATCCGAATATTTCCTTACAGGGGGTGGATCGCCCAGGCGGTATGCAAAGACCTCCACCCACCCGCTGAAACCGAAAAGGAAATCCTTGTGCAAAGGCTTTTGCCAGGTCGAATTTCCGACAAGCAATACGCGGTGGGACATTACATCGTTCACAGGCTTCCACTTTCCGAGTATCTCCATGGCGTACCTGTCATTATCGGGAGAGTAAATGATGTAATCGTCAGAGTAATATCTTGCGACCTCTCCCATAAGGGAGTCCTTCCGGAATGTAACCCTCCTTGAGACGCCATGAAGGCCGAAACCGGCCCAGGGCCCAAATCCGAATTCATTCCAGAAGATCTCCAGCATTCTTTCATCTGTCAAAATATCTATAGCATCCACCATCCGTTTCGAATACATTATACGTAATACCACATAATCTTTGCAATCTTCTGCCAAAAATGGTTGAACAAACAAGGATATCCTGATAAAACTTTCCCTGTTTAATCTATTTATAGTACAACCACAGGACTTCAAGGTCAATTGACCGGTACTTATCCCTGGCAAATGGAACCCCTGTTCCGGTCCTTACTCGGGACCACAAGGTCATTGCAGGAATTCTACTCCTGTCGGGACCTCTTGCAAACCCCCGCTTCTTGCGGATATAATGACCCGTGTTCCCGGGTGACTAGCTCAGCGGAAGAGCGCTTCCCTCACACGGAAGAGGTCACAGGTT